>JACDEN010000430.1 GCA_013816415.1 Planctomycetota bacterium | reverse complement strand
ATCATCCTCGCACACGTGGTAGCCGTCGGCTGCGCGGTAGACCGTCGCGGTCGACTCGACCGGGACCAGGCCCATGTCGCCGTATTGCGCGAAGCGCTCATCGAGGCCCTTGGCGAGATCCGCGCCGGACACCAGCTTCTTCGCCTGGGCGATGAACGCCTCGGAGAAGCCCGTCCACGGCAGTACGGTCGCGCCGCGCGTCAGCGTGATCCCCTTCGCTCCCTCGAGCAGCTGCGAGGTCTTCGCCGCGGCGCCCTTCGACTGGTACAGCGCGAGCATCGCGTCCGGCAGCTGGAACTGCAGATCGCGCGCGGGATCCGGGCCGAATTCGAGGCGCGCCGATCCGAGCAGGCGATAGGCCAGCGGCAGCCACTGCTTGCCGATCAGCGGCAGGTCGAGGTCGACGACCAACGCCTTGCCTGCGGGGATCGGGGCATTTCCAGCGGCGCCTGAGAGGAGCTTCTGTCCGAGCTCCTGATCGTTGCCGAACACCAGGCGATCGTTCGCATAGGCGATGCCCCACGGTCCAATCTTGGTATCGAGCAGGAATGCGGAGCTCGCGCCAGGCACATCCATCGCCTGCCCCTGGAACGCGTTCGCCAGGTTGCGGATGAGCGCCGAGGGATCGCGACCCGGCTTCAAAGCCAGCACCACCGATCCCTGCGGAATGAGTCCGCTCGCATCCACCATCAGCAGCACATCGCCGGTGAACATCCCGGTCGCCTCGCCGATCGACATGCCGAGCATCTGCGTGAGTTCGCGATCCTCGCGCACGCTCATCAGGTTGGAGAACAGCCCGGAGACCATCGTCGGTTCGAGACCGGCGGCGATGCGCACGTGGCAGCTGGAGGTCCCGAGATTCGCGATCGCCGGCGCGATGGCGTGGACCGGAAGATTCGCGGCCTTGAAGTCGATGGTCCCCGTCCACTCCTCGCCTTTCGGCGCTGCGCTCAGAGTCATGGTGGGCGCTTCGGTACGCCACTTCGGCAGGAGCGGATCGAGCCCATAGCTGATGCCGTCGGCCTCGAGCAGCTTCGCGATCTCGAGCGTCGGCGCGAAATCGCAGGTCAGCCACGCCGGACCCTGGGCCGACAGATCCGCCGACGAGACGCCCTTTTCGGCGAGATGCGCCAGCGCCTTGCGATCGCCGAACGCCAGCACCGATCCGACCGAGCCCGCGGCCCACTGCGCATTGCCGCCGCCGGTGAAGGGTCCGACGCTGCCGGCAGCCGCGCGATCGATGCGCGCGACGATCGCGGCCGCGAGGTCCTTGGCGTGAACATCGCGCAGCATCAGCGCGAAGCGCGCGAGCCGGGGATCCGGATCATCGGCGCCCGCCGCGTACACCGCCAGGTCGACGCTGTGCAGTCCGGCGGCGAGGTCAGCTGCCGGAGCCGGCTTCGCGTCGAGCAGCAGATCGAGCTGCTTCGCCGCGTATTCGAGCGACGGCTTGGCGCCCGCGTCCCACCACATGCTGGTCATCTTCGCAGTCTTCGCTCCCGCCTGCAGCGCATCGCGATCGACGACCAGCTGCACCTGGGCGCCGGGATCCTTCAGCGTCGCATCGAACTCGGCCGCACCCAGGTCAGCCGCGAACAGCGCCGAAAGGATGAACGTCAATGACCAGGCATTGATCCCCATCGCGCCGCGATGGGTCGGGCGCCGAGGGGCGGTGGGCGGATACAATGGGCGAAGCCCATCCGCCCACGATTTCGACGGCTCCGCCGGCGAAATCGAGCCCCGACAAAGCCCGGGGGTAGGCACGCAGGGCCGTAGGGGCGAAGCCCCTGAGCAAAAAGCTTTCATGGTTTCGCTCTCACGGGTGCGCGCAGGAAGACGATGCCGAGAGGCGGCAGGTCGACGAACAGGGTGTGCGGGAAGGCGCCGCGGCGGTCGTCGTTGGTGTTCGGCGCGGCGGGCCCGACCACGCCGCTGCCGCCGAAGCGCGTCTCGTCGCTCGAGAGCAGGCGCGTCCACGCGCCCGGGTTATACACGCCGAGCGGATAGCCGATGCGCGGCACCGGCGTGAAGTTGCATGCCACCAGGACGTCGGGCGACCCGGGAGCTTTCCGCAGGAAGGCGAGCACGCTCTCGGCAGCGTTGTCGCAATCGACCCATTGGAAGCCGTCGCGGTGGTCGTCGCGCAGGTAGAGGGCCGGCTCGCGGCGATACAGCTTCAGCGCTTCCGCGAGGAACTGCGAAATGCCGACGCGGTCGGGCTCCTTCGCCTCCTCCCAATCGACGCTGCGGTCCCAGTCCCATTCGCGTCCCTGACCGAACTCGGCGCCCTGGAACAGCAGCGGCCTGCCAGGAACGCCGACCTGGTAGCCGAACAGGAGGCGCAGCTGCGCGCGGCGCTGCCACCAGTCGCCTGGCATCTTGTCGATCAGGCTGCGCTTGCCGTGGACGACCTCGTCATGCGACAGGGGCAGCACCCACTTGTCATCGTAGGCGTACCATTGATGGAAGGTGATGCGGTTGTGGCAGCCCGAACGCATCACCGGATCCTGCGCGAGGTAGCCGAGCGAGTCGTGCATCCAGCCCATGTTCCACTTCATGTCGAAGCCCAGGCCGTCGATATGCGTGGGCGCGGTCACCCCCTGCCAGGCGGTCGACTCCTCGGCGATCATCAGCACGCCCTTGAACTCGCGGTGCACGGTGCTGGTCAATTCCTGCAGGAAGGTCACCGCCTCGACGTTGGCATTCCCGCCGTGGTCGTTCGGGATCCATTCGCCGGGCTTGCGATCGTAATCGCGGTAGAGCATCGACGACACCGCGTCGACGCGCAGGCCGTCGATGTGGAAGTGCCTGAGCCAATGCAGTGCGGCGGCGATCAGGAAATTCCTGACCTCGACGCGACGGAAATTGAAGACGCACGTTCCCCAGGTCTTGTGCTCGCCCTCGAGCGGATTGTCGTACTCGTAGCACGCCGATCCGTCGAAGCGCGCGAGCGCGAAATCGTCCTTGGGGAAATGGCCGGGCACGAAATCCACGAGCACGCCGATGCCGGCGCGGTGGAACTGGTCGACGAACCAGCGGAAATCGTCGGGCGTGCCGTGGCGGCTGTTCGGCGCGTACTGTCCGGTCACCTGGTAGCCCCAGGAACCCTCGTAGGGATGCTGCGCCACCGGCAGCAGCTCGATATGCGTGAAGCCGAAGGTCTGGCAGTGGCGGATCAGCTGCTGCGCCAAGGTGCGGTAATTCGGCCACGAATCCGGCTCGCCGCCGGCGCCGCGGCTGGTGGTGCGCCGCCAGCTGCCAAGGTGGCATTCGTAGACCGCCATCGGCCGCGACAGGTGGTCGGCGTCGAGGCGGTCGGCCATCCACGAGCCGTCGGTCCATTCGTAGTCGTCTGGCGCAGCGATGATGCTCGCGGTCGCAGGCGGCACCTCGGCCTGCTGCGCGCACGGGTCGGCCTTGATGCGCGCCTCGCCAGCGCCCGAACGGATCTCGTATTTGTAGAGCATGCCCGGACGCAGTCCCGGGATGAACAGCTCCCACACCCCGAACGGCGGCCGCGGACGCATCGGGTGGTAGCGCGGGTCGAATCCGTTCCAGTCGCCGATCACCGACACGCTCTGCGCGGTCGGCGCCCACACCGCGAAGCGCACGCCGTCGCAGCCGTCGACCGTCACGGCATGCGCGCCGAGGATGTCGCCGAGGTGGAGATGCCGGCCCGCCTGCATCAGGCCGAGATCGAATTCGGAGAGCTGCGGCCAGAAG
>JACDEN010000429.1 GCA_013816415.1 Planctomycetota bacterium | reverse complement strand
GTGGTGCTGATGACCTTCTTTCCCTGGATCATGCTCCTGCCGGGCGCGGCCGCGGCGCAGATCCGCGCGCTCGGCGGCGCGGTTCCGCGCGCGTTCCTGTTCGCGTGGCTGATCCCGACCTTCGTGGTGATGAGCCTGGTCGCGACCAAGCTCCCGCACTACATCCTGCCCATCTTCCCGGCGCTCGCCCTCGCGGTCGGGGCCCTGGTGTCCCTGCCGCGCCGCGAGTTCGGCGTCCATGAGCTGAGGTGGCTGGCGATCGGTCGATGGCTGGCGATCACCGTGGGAATGGCCCTGGCGGTCGCGCTGATCGCCGCGCCCTGGCTCCATCTGCTTGCCGCTTGGGATCTGCCTCCGCGCCTGGCCAAGAACATCGCGCGCATTCCGGCTCTGCCCGGCCTCGTCGGGCCGCTGCTGGCTTCCGCGGTCATCCTCGGATGGATGGTGCTGCTGGCGGCGCAGCAGCAGCGGACGTTGCGGCTGAACGCTGCGGCCGCGACGCTCGCGAGCGCGATGGGGGTCTGGTACGTGGTCGCCGCGTGGCAGGCCCTACCCGTGCTCGAACGGTTCAAGCTCTCGAAACCGCTCGCCGAGATGATCCGCGCGCGCACTGATGCCGGTGTTCCGGTCATGGTATGCGGATACGACGAGGCCAGCCTGCATTTCTATCTTGATCGCGGCCCGATCCGCACCCTCGATCCGTCCGCGTTGGCAGCGTGGGCGGCCGCCGACGGATCTGGCGTCTTGGTCACCACCGCCGAGCGCTGGACGGAGGCAAAGCCGATTGTCGCCGCCGCGGCGGTCGAGGTCATCGCTTCGGTGGACGGCATCAACGTCGCGAACGGCTCGCTTCTGCATCTGGTGGCGGTCGGCCGCCGGCTGCCGCGCTGATCCAGCGGCCGGTCAGTCCAGCGTCCTGTCAGCGGCCTTTGCCCGCGCGCTCCTTCGCCGCCGCATCCTTCGCCGGCTGTTCGAGCACCGACTTCATGAAGTCGTATTCCTCGGTGAAGGCCGGGTCATCCTTGAACTCGGATGCCGCCATCTCGCCGACCATCAGCGCGTGCCGCGGAGCATGGTTGAGCGCGGCGCGCCAGGCGATCCAGAAGTACTTCGGCTTGTAGTTGAGCTCTTCCTTCCACAGCCCGAGGATCTGCCGGTACCATTCCAGCGGAACGAACCGCGCGGCATCGCCCAGCCACTGCGCGGTATCGTCGCGCAGCCGCTTGTCGTTCTTATCGGCCACGACATGCAGCCGCTCGCGGACCACCGCCGCGTCCTGCGCGATCATGGCGACGATCAGCCGCGACAGGTGGTACTGGTGGTCGATGATCGGGTGCTCGATGCCGAGCTTGGTGCAGGTCGCGTACGCTTCCTCGATGTGGCGGCCGATGCGGACGACCTCCTCCGGCTTCAGGGTCTCGCGCTGCCGCTCGAAGAGGTCGGTCAGTCGGCCGTGCCAGTAGGGAACCGAGATGAGGATCCACGGCAGATCGAGATTCAACTGTGCGAGCCCGCCGATGCGATCCTTGTGGTCGTGGTCGCCCGTGATCGGCACCTCGGCCTTCTCGAGCAGGGCGGTGAAGCGGTCCTGGCCGAGGATTGCCGAGTAATATTCGGCCGCGGACGCATAGCGCATCATCGCCTCGTCCGGTTCGTCGAGGTCGCGGAAGGCGATGTTGTTCAGCCACTGCTGCACGCTGGTCGCGACCCCCTGCAGGGTCTCGTCGAGCGGCAGCGCATCCTGGCCCGCCTCCTTCAGCGCTTCGATCCCGGTCGCGGCGAAGAGCTGGGTCAGGCGACGCCATTTCTGGAAATCCGAGGAGTTCTCCCAGGCATCCTCCTTGAATTCACTGCTGTTGAGCCAGGTGCCGATGCGATCGATGCGCTTGTCCATGTAGCCGAGCATGCAGGTCTGGATGGTGCGGACCGCCAGATCGTTCGCGTGGTCCTTCAGCGCGGAGCACAGTTCGGCGCCGACCTGCACCGCCGACGCGCCGAGCTGCTCCATGTTGTCCGGGATCTGCTTCTCGATGAGGTCGATGGCGAGCGCGCGAGCCTCGTCATCGTGCTTCCCCTCGAACAGCTGCCCCACCAGCTCGACGTTCTCATAGAGTCGGCTGAGTGGCTCCTTGGTATTCTCGACCGCCATGCGGTGATAGCGCGCGGCCAGGTCGTACTGCCCCGTATAGGTGTAGAGCCCGGACAATTCGCGGTAATTGGCGTTGTCGGTGTCGCCGTCCGCGATCAGCTTGAGCATCTTCGCGATGCCGCGCTGGTAGGTCTGGAAATGCCAGTCCTTCTGCACGTCGATCATCACCCGCGCGTATTCCGGCTTCTCGAAGATGCGCCAGCTGAGACGCCAGTGCGAGCGCGTGTTCTCGTCAGAGAACCGCAGGCTCAGGCTGAGTCCGTTGGGATCGAAGGTCTCGCTGTCGTCGAAGCTCTTGTAGGCCTTCTCGAGCGCGACCGGCAGCGAGGGGTCGCTGAATTCGACGGCGGGGCCGGTCTGCAGGATGAACACGTGCCAGGCGCCGTCGTCCTTCTTGTCGGCCCAGCAGCATGCGGCATGGGCTGGCAGGCTGATGACCTGGGTGGTGCGTCCCTGCCGTTCGGCGATCGCCTGGTAGAGCTCCGCGAGATCATCGCAGTCGCCGCGCATCATGCCGCCGGTCACCGCCGAGATGGTCTGCGCCGAGGTCTGGTGGATGTCGCCCTTGTCGCGCTTGTTGCCGATGAGGAACGGATGGCGGCTGTCCGGACTGTCGTAGACGTAGGTGAACAGGTACTCGCCGACCAGATCGAGGTGCGCCGCATCGGGCAGCGCCTTGGCGCTCTGGATCAGGAAGCGCTCGGCCTCGGCCGATGAACCATCGTGGGGCGGGATCAGCTCCCCTCCCTCGCTGATGAGGCGGTCGATATCGCCATTGAGCGCGGTCACCACCACATGCGGAGGCATGAACTGGCTGACCGCATTCCTGCCGATGCCCTTGCCCCGCGCCGGCACGACCTTCCGCCATTCGTCGTGGTCGGCGGTGAGGCCCTGTTCGGGCTTCCACGACGCGAGCAGCTGTCCGGCGTGGTACATGCGCGCACCGGTGATCGACTTCGGCGGCGCGCACGGATCGCATCCGGCCGGCATATCGACCACCACGCTCATCTCGGGCAGTTCCGCATAATACATCGGCTGGGTGTGCGCGCGGGTGAAGGAGGTCCGCGTCGGCGTGCTCAGGACCCAGCCACCATTGCCGAATGCGTCGTGCACCTCGGACAGCTTCAACGCCGCTGGGTCGACGACGCCCTCGAACGCGGATGTCGGCTGGAAGCTCTCGGCGGCGGCTATGGCATCGACCAGTTCCGTGACCGCGGGACCCTGCTGCCTGCCGAAGATCCCCTGCACCCAGCGGTTACGCGCGACGCGGCGGGCGAAGCCCGGCGTGACCTCGTCCAGCTCGCTGGGATTCTTCGCCTCGGACATGCGCTTGAGCACATCCTCGACGGTGCGTCGGCCGAGGTCGTCGAGGTCGGTCGCCGGCAGCGCCTTGATCAGGACCCGCGCGGCGTCGGCGATGCGCCGGCGTTCGGCGGCGCGGTCGGAGATCGGAAGCGCGGACTTCCTGAGGACACCTTCGTCGAGCACGATCAGGGTCGGCGAGCGCAGGTGCAGGCCGGTCATCATACCCTCGGACAGCACCAGGTCAGATGCCTGCACGCCCGCCTCCTGGG
>JACDEN010000428.1 GCA_013816415.1 Planctomycetota bacterium | reverse complement strand
GGTCCCTGAGCTGGCCGCGCAGGCCGTCGCGGCGCCGGCGTCGTGGGAGCGCGCGCGCATGGGCGAGATCGGCTTCGCGCTGTCGCGCTCGTACGCCAATCCGTTCGACCCGCGGGAGATCGACGTGTGGGGCGAGTTCACCGATCCCGCGGGCACACGCACGCGCGTGCCCGCGTTCTACACCCAGGAATACGATCGCACGAAGGATGGCGCGCGCGAGGTGCTCACCGCGACGGGCGCGCCGCACTGGGCGCTGCGCTTCACGCCGCGCGTGGCCGGAGCGCACACCTGGACCATCACCGGCAGCGACCGCGCGGGCGGCCGCTTCGCCACCCCACCCGCACGCTTCGACGCCGCGCCTGGGAACGGCCATGGCTTCGTGCGCGTCGATGCCGACCACGAGCATTTCTCGTTCGACGACGGCTCGTTCTTCTATCCGATCAGCTACAACATCCGCTCGCCGCGCGACACCATCGACGCGCGCATCGGCGCGGTCGCGCAGCCAGACGAGGCCGGCGGCAGCTATGTGATGGAGGACTTCATCGAGCGCATGGCCAAGGCCAGCGTGAGCGTCGGCCGGATCTGGATGTCGCCGTGGTTCGGCTCGCTCGAATGGCGGCGCGACGTCACCGGCTTCCATGGGCTCGGGGTTTATAATCTGCAGAACGCGTGGCGCATCGACCACCTGCTGGAGGTCGCGGCGAAGCGCGGCGTGCTGCTCGAGTTCGCGCTCAACCACCACGGTCCGTTCACCGAGGCCTACGATTCGCAATGGCGCGACAATCCCTTCAACGCGCGCAACCAGGGCCCCCTCACGCACCCGAGCCAGGTGATGACCGATCCCGAGGCGCGGCGCCTGTTCGCTGACCGCTACCGCTACATCGCCGCGCGCTGGGGCGCCGACCCGGCGGTGTTCGCGTGGACGATGTGGATCGAGGTCGACACCGTCTCGGACGACACCGCCGCGACCACCGCCTGCCACCTCGAGCTGGCGCACCTGCTGAAGGAGCTCGACCAGGGCAAGCACGTCATCTCCACGGAATTCTGCAATACCCCGGGCATCGTCGCGCTGTGGCAGTCGCCCGAGATCGAATACGCGCAGATGGGCGGATACTCGTCGGGTACCGGACTGGTGCGCACCTTTCAGGAACGCGCGCGTGAGCTTCAGTTCGGCAAACCGCTGATCATCGAGGAGTACGGTGGCCACGCCCAGGGCGGCAGCCTGCCGTGGATCGCGCACGAGATCCACGACGGCCCGTGGACCGGCTGGATGCTGAAACTCGGCGGCACACCGATGCCCTGGTGGTGGAACGTGATCTTCGCCAACCACCTCGAGCGCTTCCACCAGCGCTTCGCGCAGTACATCGCCGGCGAGGATTTGCGCGGGGTCGAATGGAAGCTCCTGCAGCGGAAGGTCGACGGCGGCGAACACCTGATGGCGCTGATCCGCGCCGGACCGCGCAGCGCATACGCGTGGATATACAGCTCCTACGTTACCGATTTCCAGTTCCGCGAGCAGTACTGGAGTCAGGCCAACGTGGCGAAGACGCTGTATGGACAGCACACCAAAGGCTTCGACGCGCTCGCCGCGGATCCAGGCCAGCTGTTCCCGAAGGTCAGCGGCGCGACCGTCCCCATCGCCGGCCTCGGCCTGCTTCCCGGCCACTACGCGTTGGAAGCGTGGGATACGTGGTCGAGCGCGCCACCGGAACGCAGCGAGGTGACCATCGCGGCGGATACCGAGGTGATCATGCTGCCGGAGTTCAATCGGGACTGTGCGTTCAAATTGCGGCGTATCGGCGAGTGAACTGGGTGCGGGGCACGCACAGCGGTTGTCGGTTGTGACGGCCGCTATCGGCTGGAGGTGACTGCGGAGGCCGACTCCTTTCTGACGATCAGCCGAAAGGCGATAACGGCGGTCCTACCTCCCCGCCACCGCCACCGCCCGCTCCGCCAGATCGCCATCGAGCGCGACCAGCTCCCGCACCAGATCCCCATGCGCATCCGCATACGGCAGGAACCCGTACATCAGCGGCACCATGTCCGCCGCGTACCCGCCGCGCGCGGCGGCGGTGCGGTCGGTGGCGTATCCCGTGGATTCGTTGGCGAAGCTCAGCACCAGCGGAATGAGCGCGCGCGCGGCGGCGACCACCTCGTTCTTGATCTGCTGGAAGGTCTCGAACGGGGACGCGAGCAAGGCGATCGGTCCGAGGCGGAAGCCTTGGAGTTCGATGCGGGGTGATAGATCCTCGCCGGCGAGCGAGGCGGCGAGCATGGTGCGCAGCGTGTTGACGTAGACGACCGCCATGCGCGTCTTCCAAGACGTTTCGTCGGGCGCGGTGGCCAGCGTCTGCTCGTGCTCGGTGAGCAGCTCGCGCAGCTTCGCGGCATCCCACGGCTTGCGGCTGAAGCGCGCGAAGCGTTGGCGCGCAGCGACCTCGTCGATGGCGATCGGCTTGGCCTTCGCGATGCCGTTGCGCACCGCGGCGGCATATTCGCCGGCGATGACGTCCAACGCCTTCAGCGATTCCGCTTCGGGCTTGTGCACGAAGCGCGGATTGACGTCGCCCTGCGCTCCCTGCAGGAACAGGCCGACGGCGCCGGGATGGTCCGCTTCGACCAGATTGGTGGCGACACCGCAGAAATCACCGTGGATGTGCCGGGTCTCCTGGCAGCAGACCACGGGGTGGCAGCCGAAGTACGAGACGAAGCCGATGACCTTGCCACCCGCCTCCGCCTTCAGCACGTGGCAGGTGGTGTCGGTGAGCTCCGGCTTCTTCGGACGCCACCCCGGAACCATCACCTCGTCGATGGGCAGGCCGTCGCGGTCGTATTCGCGGTTCTGGCCGATGCCTTCGCACGGCACCTCGGCGTGCGACAGCGTCGCCTCGCGAGCCGAGGCGATCGCGTCGATGCAGGCCTTGGCGATCTTCGCGGGCAGAAGCTCGCGGTACGGCGCATCGGGCTCGCCCCAGCCGACCAGGTCGATGGTGTTCGGACCGCTGTGGGTGTGGGTGCAATGCACCATCACCGACGAGCCGGCGAGACCGGTCGCGGCCGTCACCGCGGCGCGCACGCGCTCGGTGACCCAGCGGCCTGTGCCGGGAAGATCGCAGCTGACGATGACCACCCGTTCGCCGGCCGTATCGATCGCCATCGCGCGCGCCCACAGGCGGTCGCGCACCGCGATCGAATGGCGGGTGATGTAGGGGCCGAAGCCGCAGAGTTCGACGCCGACGCGAGGGGTGATGTCGACGCGGCCGAATCCGATCTTCATGGAGCCTCCGTTATAGGTCATGCCGACTTCCTGGCGGCCGCGGTTTGCAGCTTCGCGGGCTGCGCCGCGATCAGCGCGGGGATGGCATCGTTCACCTTCTCCACCGCGTGCAGCAGGGAATCGATATACTCGCTGTCGCCCAGCAGCGCGGCGTGTCCCATCAACAGCGCGGTCTCGGCGACCGCTCGTTCGACGTTTGGCAGCTTGAGGGCGCGATAATCCTGGAGCAGGCCCTGATCTCGAAACGGCACCGGACTGGTGCGGTCGTAGAGGTTCATCAGCGGCGCGCGGTACACGGGCGGATAGGTCCCGCCCAGATAGCAGCCCTCGGCGCAGAGCGCGGACGCGTACGCGTCCTTCGACAAGCCATCGGCGCGGTGACCGTCATAGACGAAGGTCATCGTGTAATAGGCCTGTCGGGTGACGCGCGGATCGCGCGCGACCGC
>JACDEN010000427.1 GCA_013816415.1 Planctomycetota bacterium | reverse complement strand
ACGTCAGACCACTCGCGCGCCTTACGCTCCAGCTCCTCGGCCAGCGCGGTGAACGCCGGGATCAGCCGGCCGCGCAGCGCCCACGCCGCGGCGATGTGAACCGCCGAGGGGAAGGCGTCGTTCGACGACTGTCCGAGGTTGACGTGGTCGTTCGGATGCACCGGCTGGCGGTGGCCGATCGGCTTACCCGCGAGCTGCGCCGCGCGGTTGGCGATCACCTCGTTGACGTTCATGTTGGTGCTGGTGCCGCTGCCGGTCTGGAAGACGTCGACGACGAACTCGCGATCGAGCGCGCCGTCGACCACCTCGGTGCCGGCGGCGATCACCAGCTGGGCGATCTCCAACGGCAGCAGGCCGAGGGCCGAGTTGACCTCGGCCGCCGCGACCTTGATCGCGGCCAGGGCGCGCACCACCTCGCGCGGCATGCCGCCGCCGCTGATCGGGAAATTCGCGAGCGCGCGCGCGGTGCTCGCGCCGTAGAGCCGCTCGGCGGGAATCGAGACCGGTCCCATCGCATCGGATTCCTGACGGTTCTCGGCCATGGTCCCCTCCCGCCGCATGCTAGCAGTGGGGACGGCGCAGTGGACCGGCGCCTGGCACTGCCTGGACATGATGGACGAGGACCCGCCGCCCTCAGTTCGCTCCGATCGGCCGCCCATCCAGGAACGGATCCTCACCCGCGGGCCGCGCTGTCACGCCGCCCCAGTGCCCGCTCGGATCCGAGCCGCGGATGATGATGCTGCGCTCGTGCCAGCCCTCGTCGGCGCGTACGTCGAGCGTGCAGTAGCGCAGGGTCAGACCGCAGCGGCGGCGGGCCGAGGGATTCGCGGGCGAACCATGGAGCAGCATGTCGGACTGCAGCGAGGCTTCGCCCGCTTTCAGGATGAGCGGGACCGGCGCCCCCTGCCGCTCGGCGTCGTCGACCGTGAGCCACAGGGCGTTGTTCTCCTCTGGGCGGCTGTTGCGCATCGGCAGTGCCCCGACGAGATGCGATCCCGGAATGACGCGCATCGCGGCATTTTCCAGGTCGACATCATCGATGGCGAGCCACACAGTCACCGTCTTGGCGCGGCTGAACGGCCAGTAGGGCGCATCCTGGTGCCAGGCGACGGTCTTGGGATGGTGCGGCAATTTGCAGAAATAGTGGGTTCCCCAGCACGCGAACTCGTCGCCCAGGATGTCGCCGACCAGGGCCGTGATACGCGGATTGGTCACCAGATCGTACACCGAGCCGCAGGTCGCCTGGCAGGAGTTCACTGCATAGCTGTCGTGGCCGCGGCTCTGGTAGGCAGCGAGCAGATGGTCGAAGTCGGAGCGGTTGCGCGCTGCCTCCGCTCCATCAAACAGGCGGACGGGCGCGATGAAGCCGTCGCGATTGTAGGCCGCCACCTGCTCGGACGTGAGCGCGCTCAGCTTCCGATCAGCGGGAATGGGAACGAAGCGCATATCGCGCTCCATGGTCATGACGCTGGACATGGTCGCCTCCGATACCCTCAGCTTAGCGATCGGCCGCGGCCATGGACATGCACGAAGGCCAACTCCCACATGGACGATCACATCATGACCGTTACGCTCCCGCATGGGCCTCGGCATCACCACCGTGCTCGCCTGCGGGCGCGAATCCTGCGGACCGAGTTGGACCAGGCGCTATTGGCTGCACGAGGATTATGCGAAATTCTATTTCGTCCTTCGTGGAACTGCGAGCTACGACAACAATGCCGGATCCATCCAGCTTGTTCCTGGCGTCTATTTCCTGCCGGGACATCAGGGCAGCAAGCATGCCTGCCCGCGCTCCATGGAGGTCGATTGGATGCACATTTCGATCGACGCCCCGGTGCTCGACCTGCGCCTGTCGCGTCTGCGCACCATCCAATCGTGGCCGCTCGCCGCCTGGTCGCGTTGGGAGCCGGTCTATACCAGGCTCCAGGAATTCGCGCGCCGCAAGAGCGACGAGCTCGAGCTGCGGATCCAGGCGATGATCATGCACGGGTTCGCCGATCAGCTGGAACGGCATCATGAATCCGATGATCCGCAGATGTTCGCGATGCGCGAACGCTTCGAGCCGGTTCTGCGCTTCATGGATGCCGATTTCCGCCGCAACCCCTCGCTGCCGGAGATGGCGAGGGTCGCAGGCATGAGCGTCGTGCATTTCCAGCGCAGCTTCACCCGCGCTTTCCACGCCACTCCGCACCGCTATCTGCTGCGGCGGCGGATGGACCTCGCCCACCAGCTGCTGACCGCGACCGAGGATTCGATCGGCGCGATCTCGGCCGCATGCGGCTACGACGACCAGTTCTACTTCTCACGGGTGTTCAAACGCTGGTTCGGCACCAGTCCCGAGCGCTTCCGGGCCGATCGAGCCTCGCGCCCGTAACAGGTGCGGAGACCTCTGGTGTCGCCAACTTGCACCGACTGGGGGCCGCCCCACCCTCCGGGTTCCCCTCAGGACCCGCCATGCTCGCCCACCACGGATATACCCGTCAACGCATCCAACAGCTGGCCGATCGGCTGTGGCGGCAGGTCTATCCCCAGACCCAGCCGGTCGACCAGATCCTGGTGTCGCCGCCCGGCGATCGCGTCTCGTACGCCGACGCGCAGCAGCTGGAGTACACGCCGGCGAAACTCGGACAGGAGTTCGGACCGCTGTGGGCGACCTATTGGTTCCGCATCGCCGCGACCGTGCCGAAGGACTGGGCCGGGAAGCGCGTCGACGTGCGCTGGAATTCGCGCAGCGAGGCGACGCTGTGGGTCGATGGTCGTTCGCTGCAGGGCCTGAACGCCGAGAGCGGCTGGGGCGCGGGCGCGACACGTACCGAAGCGGTGATCGTGAAGAAGGCGGCCGGCGGCGAGCGCGTCGCCTGCCAGATCGAGATGGCGTGCAATCGCCTGTTCGGCAGCGGCGGCAACGACCACGACAAGACGGTGCCGCCGTTCGTCCTCGACACCTGCGAGCTCGCGGTCTTCGATCCCGAGGCCTGGGATCTGTTCTTCGATTACAAGACGCTGGTCGATCTGGAAAACGAGCAGACCAAGGACCTCGACAAGACCTGGGGCGGCGAGCTGATGTACGAACTCAACCGCTTCGCCAACGTCTGCCAGCCCGAGGACAAGGCGACCTGGCCAGCCGGTCGTGAGATCCTGAAGAAGCTGTTCACTCGGAAGAACGGCACCGTCGCGCACGAGCTGTCGGCGATCGGCCACGCGCACATCGACACCGCCTGGCTGTGGCCGATCGGCGAGACCTGGCGCAAGTGCATCCGCACCTTCAGCAGCCAGATCGCCTACATGGACGAGTATCCGGATTTCCGCTTCTCGTGTTCGCAGGCCGCGCAGTTCGACGCCATGAAGCGGCTGAATCCCGACCTCTACCGACGCATGACCGAGAAGGTCAAGGCCAAGCAGTTCATCCCGGTCGGCGGCAGCTGGGTCGAGCCCGACTGCAACCTGCCGTCGGGCGAAGCGCTCGCGCGACAGTTCCTCTACGGCCAGCGCTTCTTCAAGAAGGAGTTCGGCCTCACCTGCAAGGAATTCTGGAACCCCGACGTCTTCGGCTACAACGGCCAGCTGCCGCAGCTGATGCGGCTGTCCGGAATCACGCGCTTCCTCACCCAGAAGCTGTCGTGGAACTACTTCAACAAGCCGAAGCACCACACCTTCACCTGGCAGGGGATCGACGGCAGCGAGGTGCTCGCGCATTTCCCGCCGGCGGACACCTACAACGCCGAGGCGACG
>JACDEN010000426.1 GCA_013816415.1 Planctomycetota bacterium | reverse complement strand
CCGCCGACCTGCGCGCGCTGCTCGCGCGGCAGGCCACGGTGCGCGCGGTGTTCGCGGCGGGTGAGAGCCAGGGCAGCTTCCTCGAGGCGCTCAGCCGCGAGCCGGATCTCGCCTGGGATCGCATCGACTGCTTCAACATCGATGACTTCTGGGACGTGCGCATGCCGGCGCAGTTCACCTGCGGCACGCAGACCCGGCGCCAGCTCTACGACCGCATCGCCGCGCGCAGCGTCAACCTGGTGCGCTTCGACGCCCCCGATCCCGAGGCCGAGGCGCGCCGCTTCGAGTCGCAGCTGCGCGCCGCGCCGATCGACATCCTGTGCCAGGGCATCGGTACCTCCGGCCACCTCGCGCTGAATGAACCCAACGACACCGATTTCGCGGACGCGCGCGCGGTACGCGTGGTCGAGGTGTGCGAGCAGTCGAAGCGCCAGCTGCGCGAAGACCCCAATTTCAAGGCGCTCGGCTACATCCCCGAGAAGGGGATCACCATGACCATCCCCGCGATCGTCGCGGTGCCGCGCATCTACACCATCGTGCCGCTGGCGTTGAAGAAGCCGATCCTGACCAAGCTCGCGGCGCTGCCTCGCCCGACCGTCGAGCTGCCCGCGTCGATCCTGGTCGACACGCCGGGGATCATGTTCGTCGATCGGAATTCGTGTCCCGACGCATGGATCCGCAAGTAGCTCAGCTATCAGCTATCAGCTATCAGCTATCAGCGGATTGTCTTGTCTTCGCAGCTGACACCTGCCATCTGCCATCTGCCATCTGCCATCTGCCATCTGCCACGGCGCTCCGCCGTAATTACTTCCCATTCTTCTCGATCGCCTCGATCACCGCCTTCGCGATCGCCTGCTGACCCGGCTGTCCGAGGTGCACCTTGTCGTTGGCGAAGAGGTGCTCCTTGTCGGCCTTGCCGAGCTCATGGAACAGCGCGCCGGTATCGCACAGTCCGGCCTTCTCATCCTTCGCAGCCACGCGCCCGGCTTCGGTGAGTTCGGCGGTGGTGTCCCAGGTCTCGACGCCAGGAACGGTGGTCATGATCAGCACATCAGCTTCGCCCTTGGTCGCGCGGCGGATGCGCTGGATGGCGTCCTTGAGCGCGGCGGTGAACATCGCTCCGCGCATCCCGCTGTTCCAGTCGTTGCCGCCGAAGCATACCGTGACCAGGTCGGGTTTCGGCGTCGAGGACAGCCAGCGCGGCATCATCACCACGTTTTGCCGCAGCTCGGTGCCGCCGATCGCCGGATTGACGATGGTGCCATCGCACTTGAAGGTGTCCTTCAGGCCGGTTTTGAAGTAGGCGGGCCAGTTGGTCTGCTGGTTCGACCAATGATGGGTGTCAGTCAGCGAGTCGCCCATGGTCACCACGGTGATCGGCTTGCCTGCCTTCATCTTGGCGTAGACGCGCGCGAGCGGCGCACTCGACGGCTTGTAGTCCTTGGTGTCGAGGTCGATGGTCGGCTCGAGCCGGATGTCGTCGACGGTGTAGCTGTGCGGGCCGTAAGCGCCGTTCCAATACCACCACTTGCCAAACCACGCCTGCCCGAGCTTCGACGGCTGGTGGTCGCCCTTGGGATCGAGCGGCACGCACTCGGGCTTGGCGAGCACCGGGATGAGATCGCGCCAGGGCACCACCACCTTGGTCCATTCGGTGCTGGCGATGGAGAAGCCGCAGTCGTAGCGTTGGCCGTAGTCCTCGTTCCACACGAACTGCAGGGCGCCGCAATTGGCGGAACCGTCGCCCTTGACCCAGAACGAGATGCCGGCGGCCTGGTCCCACTCGGGCTTGCCGCGCACCGTCGATGCGACCATGAAGGCGTTCTTGCTGTCGTCGGCGAAGACGAACTTCAAGGCCTTGCCGACCTTGCCGTCAGCGACCTCGACGGTGCCCTTGTCATTCAGGCACTTGAAGGTCACCGCATCCATGGGGTCGAGGGACGTCGACTCGGCGCTCCACGAGCACGCGGCGGCGGCGACCAGGATGGCGGACAGGCGCAGGACGGTGGGCATCGGAACCTCCAACGGGTGAACGGAAGCGAGGGGGAATGTGACCCGGCGCAGCGGCTACTTGCCGTTCTTCTCCAGGGCCTCGAGCACCGCCTTCGCGATGGTCTGCTGGCCGAGAGCGGAGAGGTGGGTCTTGTCCTCATCGAAGAACTGGTCCTTGTTGTCCTTGCCCAGCTCGTGGATGAGCGCGTAGATGTCGCAGATCCCGGCGTTCTGGTCCTTGGCGGCGGTGCGGCAGGCCTCGGCGAGATCGGCCATCTCGTCCCACTTCGACGCGGCGGGGCAGGTGGTGATGATCAGCACGTCGGCCTTGCCGTGGGTCTCGCGGCGGATGCGCTGGATGGTGTCCTTTTGCAGCGCGGCGAACGCCGGGCCCGTCATGCCGCTGGCGAAATCGTTGTAGCCGAACAGCACGGTGACCAGATCGGGCTCCGGCGTGGTCATCAGCCAGTTGGGCATCAACACCAGGTTCTGCCGCAGCTCGGTGCCGCCGATCGCCGGGTTGACGATGGTGGCATCTGATTTGTAGGTGCTGGCGACTCCGGCTTTGAAGAAGCTCGGCCAGTTGGTTTTCTTGTTCGACCCATGGCGGGTATCGGTCAGCGAGTCGCCCATGGTCACCACCGTGATCGGCTGTCCGGCCTTGAGCTTCGCGTACACCCGCGCCAGCGACGCGCCGGCAGGCTTGTAATCCTTGGTGTCCATGTCGATCGTCGGCTCGAGCTTGATCTCATCGATCGCGTAGGCGTGCGCGGCGGCATCGGACCAGAACCACCATTTCCCGAACCACAACGATCCGAGCTTCGAGGGCTGCCGATCGCCGGCCGGATCGAGGGGTTTGCTGTCTGCGTTCGACAGCTCGGGAAGGAAGTCGCGCCAGGGCACCACCACCTTGGTCCATTCGGTGCCGTCGACGCGGAAAGCATAGCCGTAGCGCTGGGCGAAATCCTCGTTCCAGACGAATTGCAGCGTGCCGCAATGCTTCGAGCCGTCGCCCTTGACCCAGAACGAGATGCCTGCCGCCTTGTCCCACTCGGGCGTCCCGTGGTTCCGGCTCATGGCGAACTGGCCTTTGCAATCGTCGGCGAAGGTGAACTTCACCGCCTTGCCGACCTTGCCGTCGACCTGCTCGACCGTGCCCTTCTCCTTGGGTGGCTGGAAGCTCGCGCCATCCATGGCGTCGATGGAGGTGGCCTCGCCGCCGCGCGCGATCGGCGCGAAGGCGCACAGCGCGAGACCGGCGGTGGTCGAGATGAAGGCGCTGCGCAGCAGGGACATGGTGGCTCCAGGTCGGCTCAACCTGACGAGGCCGAGGCCGTGTCAACGGGCAGGCGCGGGCGGCAGGCCGATTTCCTTACAAAATGCGCGGTTCCTGACCACCAGGCGGCCTGGCCGCGGGAGCCTGCGCGGGCGCCAAGTCGTGGTAGATTCCCGCCATGCACCGCACGCTGCCGCTGTCTGTCGTCGCGCTCCTCGGATCCGTCACCTGCGCCGCGGTCGAGACCGTGCGCCTGCCGGCGGTGCGCGACACCTCGATCGTGCTGGTCGATGGCGAGGAGGCCGAGCGGCAGGGGGGCCTCGCGCGCATCCGCATCAAGGGCAACCAGCACATCGTCGCCATGGGCTTCGATGCGGCCGCGCTCGCGGGACGCGCAGTGGTCGGCGCCGAGCTGGTGTGTCGCCGCGTCGATGCGGACATCCGCGCGGTGACCATCGCCACCATCTCGGCGCCGTGGGA
>JACDEN010000425.1 GCA_013816415.1 Planctomycetota bacterium | reverse complement strand
GCCTGGTCTACGCGCTCGACTGCTCGGATTCGATCGGCGAGAAGGTCTCCGACCAGGCCTTGGCCTGGATCCTGAAGACCGCCGGCCAGAAGCCGCAGCAGGACCAGGCGGGACTGGTGGTGTTCGGGCGCGACGCGGCGGTCGAGCTGCCGCCGCGGCAGGCGTTCCCGTTCGAGGCGATCAACACGCGCGTGGCAAAGGACGGCACCAACCTCGAGCAGGCGCTGACCCTCGCCGCGGCGGTGATGCCTGAGGAGAATCCCGGCCGCATCGCGCTGATCTCCGACGGCACCACCACCGAGGGCGACGTCGACCGCGCCATCGACCAATTGGTGGCGCGCAAGGTGCCGGTCGACGTGGTGAAGATCGAGTACGCGCGCGACCACGAGGTCTGGCTCGAACGCATCGAGCTGCCGCAGGAGGTCCGCCCCGAGCAGACCTACGAGGCGGCAGTGATCCTCGGCTCGATCGCCGACGGCTTCGGCGATCTGGTGCTGCGCGAGAACGGCCGCGAGATCCTGCGCCGGCAGGTGGACTACCGCGCCGGCAAGAACCGTTACACCCTGCCGCTCTATCTGCGCGGCCCGGGATTCTACGAGTACGCCGCGGTGATCGAGCCGCCGCCCGGGCGCGATGGCTGGCGCGAGAACAACATCGCCCTCGGTTCGATCAGCCTGCAGGGCGAGGGCCGCATCCTGCTGGTGACCGACGCCGACGGCGCCGAAGGGGATTGGCGCGCGCTCGAACGCGCGCTGGGCCAGAGCAAGCGCAGCGTCGAGGTGCAGACGGCGCAGGAGCTGCCCGAGGATCCGCTGGCGTACCTCGCCTACGACGCGGTGGTGATGGTGAATGTCCCGGCCGACGCGGTGGGTCCGCCGCAGCAGCTGGCGATCCGTGACGCGGTCTACGACCTCGGGGTGGGCCTGCTGATGGTCGGCGGACAGAATTCGTACGGTCCCGGCGGCTGGAACCGCACACCCATCGAGGAGGCGCTGCCGGTGACGATGGACATCAACCAGCGCAAGGTGATGCCGAAGGGCGCGCTGGCGCTGATCCTCCACACCTGCGAATTTCCCGAGGGCAACACCTGGGCGAAGCGCATCACCAAGCAGGCGGTCAAGGTGCTCGGCGCGCGCGACGATGTCGGGGTCATCGACTACGGATATGGCGGCGGCGAGCAGTGGGTGTTCCCGATGACGCCCGCCGGCGACTTCGACAAGCTCGCGCCGCTGATCGAGGCCGCCGAGCCTGGCGACATGCCGAGCTTCGCTCCGACCATGCGCATGGCGCTCGACGGCCTGAAGGCCGACGATGCCGCGGCCAAGCATCTCATCATCATCTCAGACGGCGATCCGTCGCCGCCGCCGCCGGAGATGGTGCAGGAATTCATCACCAACAAGATCAGCGTCTCGATGGTCGCGATCTTCCCGCACGGCGGCACCGACCCGTCGGTGATGAAGGCGGTCGCCGAGGCGACCGGCGGGCGCTATTATTTTCCACGCGAGGCCGACCGCCTGCCCTCGATCTTCATCAAGGAGGCGAAGACGCTCAAGCGCAGCCAGGTGCAGAATAACACGTTCACTCCCAAGGCGGGCTTTCCTTCGCCGATACTCAAAGGCCTGGATTCCATTCCGGCGCTCAAGGGCTACGTGCTGACCACGCCCAAGCCGCGCGCGCTGACCATCCTCGAAGGTCCCGATCCCGAGGAGGAGGATCCGGTGCTGTCGGTGTGGCGCTATGGCGTCGGCACCGCCGCGGCCTGGACCTCCGACCTCGGATCGAACTGGGCCGTGGCGTGGGTGGAGTGGGAGAAGTATCAGGCCTTCGTCGAGCAGCTGATGACCCACATCGGCCGTTCGCAGGAGGCGACGCAGCTGCGCCTGCGCTGCGAGGCCAACGGCAATGTCGGCATGGTCACGGTCGAGGACCACGCGCCCAACGGTGGCTTCCTCGAGGTCGCGGCCCGTGTAACCACTCCGACCGGCGGCCATCTCGACCTCGTGCTGAAGCAGGTCGCGCCCGGACGCTACGCCGGAGATTTCCCCATCGTCGGCACCGGACGCTTCCAGGTGATGGTCTCGGCCGCCGGCGGCACCACCGAGGCGCCGCGCCGGGAGCGTGTGGTCGCGGGTCTCGCGGTTCCCTATTCGGCCGAGTATCTGCGATTCCGCGCCAATCCGACCGCGCTCGAGCGCATCGCACAGCGCACCGGCGGCCGGGTCCTGATGGGGAACGAGGACGGCGCCACGTTGTTCGGCGTCGACCGCAGGCCGCGCCGCACCTCGCGCCCGGTGTTCGACCGCTTCCTGATCGCGCTCGCCATCCTGCTGCCGCTCGACATCGCGCTGCGCCGCGTGCAGCTGGATTTTTCCGGAATGCTCGCACGCCTGCGCCTGCGACGGAAGGGGGCGGAGGCGTCGACGGCGACCATGGGCGCGCTGCTGAGCCGCAAGCAGCAGGTCGCGCTGCCGAGCCGCGATCCGGCGCACGCGCCGATGCCGTTCACGCCATCGCCGACGCGTCCGGCGTCGACATCGGCACCGCCGAAGCCGGCGCGAACCGCCGGCGCGCCATCGCCGCCGCCCGGTTCGACCACCGGAAGACTGCTCGAGGCCAAGCGCAAACGCCAGGAACGCGACCAGCCGCCCGACCCGCCAGCTTCACCATGAACACGCACCGCAGCCACTTGGAGGAATCATGACCGACGTCGCCATGCTCGAACAGGAGACCCAGCGCTTCCGCGACGATCTCGCGCGCGTGCGCGCCGAGGTCGGCAAGACCATCGTCGGCCAGCCGCGGGTGGTCGAGGGCGTGCTCACCGCGCTGCTGTGCGGCGGACATGTGCTGCTCGAGGGCGTGCCCGGCCTGGGCAAGACCGAGCTGGTCAAGGCGCTCTCGCGCACTCTCGACCTGCAGTTCCGGCGTATCCAGTTCACGCCCGACCTGATGCCGGCCGACATCATCGGCACCGCGATGATGAATCCGACCGGGCCCTCCGGCGCGTACCAGTTCGATTTCAAGAAGGGTCCGATCTTCACCCAGCTGCTGCTGGCCGACGAGATCAACCGCGCGACGCCGAAGACGCAATCCGCGCTGCTCGAGACCATGCAGGAAGGGTCGGTGACGACCGCGGGCACGACCTATCGCCTGGACCAGCCGTTCGTGGTGCTGGCCACGCAGAATCCGCTCGAGCAGGAAGGGACCTATCCGCTGCCCGAGGCGCAGCTCGACCGCTTCCTGTTCAAGTTCGAGGTGCCGTTCCCAACGCGCGCCGAGCTCAACGAGGTGGTCAGCCGCACCATCCTCAAGCAGGCGGTCGAACCGCAGAAGGTGATGGACGCCGCGCGCATCCTCTCGCTGCGCCAGGTGCTCGAGAAGGTGGTCGTCGCCGACGCCATCCGCGAATACGCGGTCGCCCTGGTGCTGGCGACGCATCCCGAGAGCGAGTTCGCGCCCGAGCGCGTGAAGCGCTTCGTGCGCTGGGGCGCGAGCCCGCGCGCGGCGCAGGCGCTTGTGCTCGGCGGCAAGATCCAGGCACTGGTTCGCGGCCAGTCGTTCGTCTCGGTCGAGGAGATCCGGGCGGTCGCGCTGCCGGCGCTGCGCCACCGGCTGCTGCTCAACTTCGAAGGCGAGGCCAACGAAATCAGCACGGACACGATCGTCCAGGAGCTGCTGACGGGCGTCGCGCCGTGACCCGCTGAGCGCCATGCCGCTCCGTTTTCAGGACGAGTTCCTCAAGAAGCTGGAATAC
>JACDEN010000424.1 GCA_013816415.1 Planctomycetota bacterium | reverse complement strand
ACGACGCCTCCTCAGCCGCCGGACGACGACCAGGACGATCACCGCGGCGACGACCAGCACGCCGATGCCGACATATCCGCCCCATTTCAGCACCTGTTCATAGCTCTCGGCGGCGAAGAATCCGAGCAGGCAGAATCCAGCGCCCCACACCACGCCGCCGACGACGTTCCAGAACAGGAATTTCCCATAGGGGATGTGCGCCGCACCCGCCGCCGAGGGCACGGCCGCGCGTAGGAAGGCCGAGAAGCGTCCGAAGAAGACCGCCGCGGCGCCGTGCCGCTGCAAGAAGGATTCGACGGTCTGCCATTTTTTTCCGAGCTTGCGCGCCAGGAAGGGCGCGCCGAAACGCCTGCCCAACGCGTAGCCCACCGAGTCGCCGATGATCGCGCCGAGGATGGTCGCCGGCAGCACCTGCCACAGGGTGGCGCTGCCGCGCGAGGCGAGGACGCCTCCGAGAACCACGGCGATCTCAGCGGGAAGGAAAAACCCGAAGAACAGCGCGGCCTCGGCGAAGGCGAGCGCGAATACGATGCCGGCGACCCATATGCCGGACAACCCGAGGAAGAAGGCGATGAAGCGCTCGACCATGACTCCAACGCTACCTGGCGAGCTTCGACAGCACATGCGCTCCCGGTGCACCATCCACAGGATGGGCACCGGGGCGATGGCAGACGCTTAGTTCTGTTTGGCGGGGGCGGGAACGGCGTCGGCTTTCTCGACCGCGGCGCCGGAGGTCTTCCAGCCGCTGATGCCGGCGCTGAAGTGCTTCACGTTGGTGTATCCCAGCGCGACTGCGGCGCTGGCAGCTGCCTTGTACGCTTCGCACTTGGGGCCGCCGCAATAGGCGACGACCAGGGCCTTCTTGTCGGCGGGCAGCTTGCTTGCGAGATCGGCTTTGATCGCTTCGTAGTTGAGGGCCGTCGGGATGTGGCCCTGCTTGTACGAGTCGCTGCCGTTGACATCGATGACCACCACCTGCTTGTCGGCGATCGCCTTGGTGAGATCGGCCTGGCTGATGTCGGGCACGCCGGCGGCCTCGCCCGCGAACGCGCTGGCGGAGAGGACGCAGAGGATGGCGAGGATGAAGGCTTTCATGGGGACTCCGTCGATGTGTTTTTGGTCGTGAGAAGGCGGCGATCATACCGCAAAGCGCCGGTCCGCAAGTTCACTCGCAGGAGAGCTTGCCGGCGGTGAAGGACATCTGCAGCTCCTTCCGGCCATGCTGGTCGAAGTCGATGATGATCGAGCGCCCCTCGCGCGGCCCCTTCATGGCCACCACCGCGCCGCGGCCGAAGATGCTGTGGACCACGCGCTCGCCGGGCAGATGGGGATCGTCCTCGAGGACGTGCGCCTCGCTGTCGCCGCCGCGCTTGAGATCCGAGCCCTTCATCAGCGCGCCGCTGCGCATCGCCTGGGCGACGTTGCGATAGCGCGCCGACATCGGCTTCGAGGCTTCCGGAACGGCATGGCGGCCGGTGGCATCCTTGCCCTGGAAGCAGTCGGATGGGATCTCGTCGAGGAACTGGCTCGGCTGGTTGCGGAAGGTCTGCCCATACTGCATGCGGCAACGCGCGCGGCTCAGGTACAGGTGCTTCATCGCTCGCGTGATGCCGACGTACATCAAGCGCCGCTCCTCCTCGAGGTCGGCGGTCTCGCCCATGCGCTTGAGCGGCAGCACCCCGTCCTCGCAGCCGGTGATGAACACCACCGGGAACTCCAAACCCTTCGCCGAGTGGAGCGTCATCAGGGTGATCTGGTCGGCCCGGCTGCGCTCCTTCGCCAGATCCGGCTCGGTCACCAGCGACACCAGCTCGAGGAATCCGGCGAGCCCCCCTTCGGGCGAGGCTTCGTGGTATTGCTCCGCCGCGGTGATCACCTCGCGCACGTTGGCGATGCGCTCCTGCGCCTCGCCTGAATCCTCGGTGGCGCGGTAGTGCTCTTCGAGGTTGACCAGCTCGATCACGCCGCGCACACACGCGGTCGGATTCGACAGCGGCAGGGCACGCACCAGGCGCCACGCGCGCGACAGGTCGCGCATCGGATTCGAGTTGCGGCCCACCGCCACCCGCTCCAACAGGTCGGTGCTCTCGAGCACCTCGAGCGGTCCGACCGTCTCATCGTCGGCGATCTGGTATAGCGCCTCGAGGCTCTTCTCGCCGATGCCGCGCTTGGGGATGTTGGCGATACGCTCGAAGCTGTCGCGATCGCGCGGATTGATCAGCAGCTTGAGGTAGGCCAGCAGATCCTTCACCTCGCGCCGATCGTAGAAGCGCGTGCCGCCGACGATGCGATAGGGCAGTCCGCGGCGGCGCATGCCGTCTTCGAGCACGCGCGACTGCGCATTGGTGCGATAGAACACCGCGATGTCGGAGAGCTTCTGACCCTCCTTGTACATGCGCTCGATCGCCGCAGCGATGGCGAAGCTCTCGTCCATCTCGTCGTCGACCGCCAGCACCATCAGCGGCTTGCCCTCCTCGTTGCTGGTGCGGATGGTCTTGTCCTTGCGCTTCTCATTGTGCGAGACGACGCCCTGGGCCGCGCGCAGGATGGCCTTGGTCGAGCGGTAGTTCTCCTCGAGCAGCACCACCTTGCAGCCCGAGAAATCCTTCTCGAAGTTGAGGATGTTCTCGATGTCGGCACCGCGCCAGCCGTAGATCGCCTGGTCGGGATCGCCGGTGGCGCAGATGTTGCGGTGTGCGCCGAGCAGCTGGATCAGGCGGTACTGCGCCTTGTTGGTGTCCTGGTACTCGTCGACCAGGATGTAGGGGAAGCGCTCCACGTATTTCTGGCGCAGCTGTTCATCGGCCTCGAACATCCTGACCGGCATGATCAGCAGGTCGTCGAAATCGACCACGCACTCCTCCTTGCAGATCTCGGCGTAGCGCACATGGCACTGCTTCGCCCATTCGTCGGTGTCGTCGGAGGCCACCACCTGATCGATCTTGGTGAGCTGGTTCTTCCAATGGCTGATGCGCCACTGCACCTTCCGCGGATCGATGACCTTGGTGTCGAGCTTCAATTCCTTGTAGATACGCTTGAACTTCTTGCGCTGCTCCTCCTCATCCATCACCGTGAAAGGGTGCTGGAATCCCAGGCGATGGCTCTCGATCTTGAGCAGACGCAGACCGGCGCTGTGGAAGGTGGTGATCCACGGCGTCTTCAGGCCGAGCAGGCGGTGCACGCGGTCCTGCATCTCGCCCGCCGCCTTGTTGGTGAAGGTGATGGCGAGGATGCGGTCGGGCCGGTTGCCGAGCTGGATCAGGTTCGCGATGCGGTGGGTGATCACCCGCGTCTTCCCCGATCCGGCGCCGGCCACCACCAGCAGCGGCCCGTCGACATGCGCGATGGCCTCGCGCTGGGGTTCGTTCATGCCTTTGTAGACGTCGATCATCGGAAACGTCCTGGGTTCTGAGTGCTGTTTTCTGAGTCGGACGCCAATCGCCTTTGGCTATCAACGTAGAACGGAGAATGCAGCACGTCGAACGGCCTATTCATCCACCTTAACCGGAATGCTCTCGCCACCGAGATGCACATGGTCGATCAGCCGCACGCCATCGATGAACGCCGCGGCGGCGAGCACGCAGTGGTCGCCGGCGGTCTCGACCTCAACCAGCTTGGGCAGCTGGACGACATGGGCGTAGTCGACCTCGACTCCCGGGTGCACCAGCAGCTCGTTGTAGACCAGCTCGGTCAGCTTGACGGTGCTGGTCTCGCCGTGGTTGTAGGCGCGGTTGGCGAGTTCGAGGCCTTTC
>JACDEN010000423.1 GCA_013816415.1 Planctomycetota bacterium | reverse complement strand
AGCCGCGGCAGCTGACGGGTCGGCGCGCGGCTCAGCGGCGAACGCCACAGGCCGTGCAGGAAGGCGGGAATCACCGGCACGCCCGCGCGTCCCGCGATGCGCTCCATGCCGGAACGGAAGGCGTCGGTGTGTCCGCTGCGCGTGATCTTGCCTTCAGGGAAGATGACCACGCATTGGCCGGATTTCGCGGCGTCGACCGCCGCGTCGATCGACGCGAGCAGCGCCTTGCGCTTGTCCTCGCCGGCGACCGGGATGACGTTCGCGGCGCGCAGCAGGAATCCGAGGAACGGGATCTCGACGAAACGGCGGTAGACCAGGAAGCGTCCCGGCCGCGGCAGGCTCGATCCGAGCACCACGCCATCGGCGTAGCTGAGGTGGTTGCAGATGACCAGGCAGCCGCCGGTGGCGGGGACATGCTCGGCGCCGATCACGCGCACGCGCCAGACGCGCCGGACCACGCTCGCCATCAGCCAGGCCGACAGCTGGATGCGGAAGCGTGCGGCGAAGGCGATGGCGAGCGCCAGCGTGGCGCTGCCGAGGATGATGAAGACCTGGGCGGGACTCTGACCGGCGACATTGGTCAGCGCCCAGTACGCGCCGGCGGCGACGAAGGTGCCGAGCGAACCGAGCACGCTCACCCCGGCCATGGTCTGGTTGCGCGCCGCCGGCGGCGAGCGTTCCTGCAGGATCACCGTCAGTGGCACCTCCCACAGGCCTGCGCCCACACCGCACAGGAACAGCCAGAACGACAGCGGCCATTGGCTGCGCATCGCCATTAAGAGATGGTCGTCGGCGACCGCCTGCATGCCGGCGAACGCGAAGGCGATTCCGGCGAGCGCGGCTCCGACGATCGGCAGACCGGCCGGAAACGCGCGCGCCATCAACCGCGGCGCCGCCACCGAGCCGACGATCACGCCAGCGACGAGGGCGAGGAACAGCGCGACGGTCGCGGCTCCGCCGAGTCCGTAGACCCCTTTCGCGAGCGGGACCAGGCCGACCACCGCCGCCCCGCCGAGCGCCCAGAAACCGGCGAGCGCGATCGAGGGGGCGAGGATTCCGCGGGTGTGCGCCATGGTCGAGAGCTGGCGGACCAGGGCCCACGGCATCGCGATCGCGGTGGCCGGAGCCTGCGCTGGGACCGGCGGAATGAGGAACGCTCCGGTGATGCCCACCGCGCAGAGAACGCCCGAGAGGACGGCGAGCGCCCACACCGCGGCCAGGGGAGCGCGCGCGTCAGGCAGGTCGAGGTGGATGCGCTGGGCGAGCCACTGCATGACGGCGGGATCGGTGAGCGCGGACAGGCAGGTGCCCGCGAGGATCGCCGCGACGGTGACCGCGGCCAGCGCGGCGTTCGCGCGCGCGAGCCGCGCCGGCGCCGCGAGTTCCGGCACGATGGCGAGCTTGACCGGCGCGAAGAACGCGCTCGCGATTCCGAGCGACAGGAAGGAGGACAGCAGCAGGGGGACGCTGGTGGTGGCGAAGCCGACGATGCCGACCACGCAGATCGGCACGTCGGCGATGCGCGCGGCGCGGACGATCAGATGCTTGGGCAGGCGGTCGCCGAGGCTTCCAGCGATCGAGGCGAGGATGATGAAGGGCACGGTGAACAGCAGCATCGCGAGCGAGCTGTACCCCGAGGTCGCGGCGTCGATCGCCGCCTGATCGCCGGCGTGGGCGCGCAGCGCGACCAGCGCGAGGGCGGTGACCACCACCATGCGGAAGAGGTTGTCGAGGCCGGCGCCGACCGCGCAGGCCACCAGATGTCCCGTGAGACCGCTCCGCTCGTTCATCGGTCTTTAATTAACATATGATAACAAACAGTCAACCGCGACCTGCCTGCATCCGCTGCCACGGTGGTGGACGTGCAGATGACGGGCGGGTATAAGGCCTTGAGGGAATCAATCATGCAGGTGCAGGAGCGCGATGGCGTGGTGGTGGTGACCGTGGTCGACGAATGTTCGTCCCTGTGGAAGACCCTGGAGCCTTTCGTCGAAGCGGGAAAGCGCAATTGCGTCCTCGACCTCAGCCAGGTCGGATTCCTCAACTCGGTGAACATCGCCGCGATCATCGCGGTGCGCAACAAGGTGGTCGGCGCCGGCGGGAAGATCGCCGTGGCCGACATCAAGGACCGGGTGAAATCCATATTCCGGGTGCTGAAACTCGATCGCCTGTTCGACCTCAACCGCACCCTCGATACCGCCATCCTGGCCGTGCGGTGACCGCCGTTTCTTCCCGCAGGCCCGGCCGGCAACCAGCCGCCGGCCTCCCGAGCGACCTCCGACAACATCGCAAGTCCGCCCCTGCAAAAGGTATGGCGAGACGTGGAGGGCCTGCTATAAGTGGGTTGTTATGCGCCGTATCGCGATAATCAGCGACGTCCATAGTAATATGGCGGCGCTCACCAACGTGCTCAAGGACATCGAAGCCCAGAAGGTGGAGGCCATCTACTGTCTCGGCGATGTGGTGGGCTACGGCCCCGAGCCGGTCGAAGCGATGAAGATGGTGCTCGATGTGTGCGAGCGCGGCAAGGTGATCTGCGGAAACCACGATCACGCGTCGATCCACGAGCCCATCGGCTTCAACGCCGAAGCCCGCAATGCCGCGATCTGGACCAACAAGATGATCAAGGCGGGCATCTTCTCGTGGTTCAGCGGCAAGGGGAAGCGCTGGGAATGGCTGAAGACGCTGCCCAGCCAGTTCTCGGAAGACGATGTGCTCTACACCCACGCCAGCCCCCGCAACAACCTCGAGGAATACATCCTCGAGGAGCACACCATGGGCCGCAGCTATCTCGGCGAAGATCCGAAGCAGCTGCTCGAAGAGAATTTCGCGCTGGTCAACCACACCTGCTTCGTCGGCCATACCCATCGTCCCGGGGTGGTCACCGGGGACGACCACCATTGGCACAGCCTGCAGGCCTTGAACTACCGTTGGACGCTCGATGAGCGCAAGACCATCATCAATGTCGGCAGCGTCGGCCAGCCGCGCGATGGCGACCCGCGGTCGTGCTACGTCATCTTCGATGGCTCGAGCGTCGAGTGGCGCCGGGTACGCTATGATGTCGAGGCGACGAAGGTGCTGATCTACGAGAACCCGAATCTCGGCAACCATCTCGGCGATCGGCTGCTGGTCGGCCGCTGATCCGACCGCTCGTTGCCCCCTAGTCGTACGCGCGCCGGTTGCCGGATGTTGCCATCCGTGCGACCACCCTATCATCCCTCCTCCCCTCGAAGACCGCGCTTGCGGCCGCACCCGTATCGGAACCCGCCATGCCCAAGATGAAGAGCCACAAGGCCAGCAAGAAGCGCATCCGCCTCACCCCCAACGGCAAGCTGATGCGCACCCAGTGCGGCGTCCGCCATCTGCTCGCGGATCGCAGCCCGAAGCGCATGCGCAACCTCGGCAAGAAGACCGAGACCACTACCGCCGGCTACAAGCGTCGCGCGCGCTTCGCCCTGCTCATGGGCCAGGCGAAGTAGCCAACTCCAGATTCGAATACACCAAGTAGGCCCCTGGCCTCCCCGCCCCTGACGGACGCGGGCTTGTCGAGAAGGAACAGTCCATGCGTGCAACGAACGGCGCCTCCCGCCATCGCATGATCAAGCGGATGAAGAAGCGCGCCCGCGGCTTCTACAGCGGCCGCCACAAGATGTACCGCGTCATCTGCGAAGCGGTGAAACGCGCCGAAGTGCAGGCGTTCGCCGGTCGCAAGCTCAAGAAGCGCCAGTTCCGCCAGATGTGGATCGCGCGCATCTC
>JACDEN010000422.1 GCA_013816415.1 Planctomycetota bacterium | reverse complement strand
GTCTTGAGCAGCCACTCGACGCAGCCATTGATCGCCTCGCCGCCGTAATCCTCGGCGGCGAGGTTGTACTTGAACAATTCGGTACCGGTGCCGCCGTCGTAGATCAGCACCCGTTCGCGCAGCGCGCCGAGATACGGATGCAGGTCGGCGCGAGCATCACGGCGGTAGCCGCGACAGTCCATCGGCTCGCGTGCGGGATCGCCCCAGCCGGCGCCGATGGCGGCCGCGTGGCGCGGGCACGCCACACCACATGCATGACCCTGTTCTCCGTGCGCGGTCATCTGGCCTTCTTCGACCGCGCGGCGCCTTTGACGGCGGTGACGATCACGGTCTGGAAGCGCGGCGCCCGCGTCTCGGCGGGCAGCGTCACCACACGGTGCTCGGCGAGCACGCGCGTCCAGCGTTTGAGCTCATCAATGGAGAATCCGCGGTGCCGGTGGCCGTAGCGCTCGGCCTCGGCGAAATCGTGGCGCAGCAGGGTCACCACCAGCAGACGCCCGCCAGGCGCGAGCGCGCGCGCGGCTTCGCCGAGGGCCTTCGCGGGATCGGCGACATACTGCAGGCTCTGGAGGAACAGCACGCTGTCGCAGCTGGCATCGGCGAGCGGAAGATCCTCGCCGGGCGCCATCACGTAGCTCACGCAATCCAGCCCGAGCGTCTTCACCCGCTCCATCCCCGCCGCCACCATCGCCTCGGACGGATCGACGCAGACCAGACTCTCGGCCTGCGGGGCGATCAGCTCGATCATCGCGCCGTCTCCGGCGCCGACATCGACGCAGCGGCCGAAGTGCGCGAACAGCAGCAGGCCGTGGCAGAGGCTCTCCCAGGTCCGCCCCGGCGCGTATTCACGGTGGAGGCTGCCGGCGACGCGGTCGACCCATGAGGTGCCGCGCGTCCGCAGCTGCTCGGCGAGACGCTTGCTGTCCGCGGCGAATTGCGGTTCCTGTCGCGACAGATCGCGGACCGAGCTCCATGCTCCGCGCAGCCGGCCCTCGGCGTCCTCGCGGATGCGGTAGCGGCGGGCGCTGCCCTCGGGCAGGTCGTGGATCAGCCCGGCCTGCTTGAGTTTCGCCAGGTGGCCGCTGATCGAGCTCTGGCCGAGGTCGAGCACGTCCTGCAGCTCGGCCACGGTCAGCGGCTCGGTCTCCAGCAGATGGAGCACGCGCAGACGGGTCTCATCCCCGAGCAGACGCAGGCTGTCGCCGATCGCGCTCATGCCTCCATCGTCGTATCATGATACAACGATGCAAGAGGCGCGACACCCTGAGGTCAGTGCAGGACGCGATCCCGCAGATGCGCGTAGGTCGCGAGCACCGCCGCGAGCGCAGCGGCGTCATCTGGTGAGACCGCCTGCCCGCTGGTGCGCCAGCCGATGGCGCTGACCAGTCGCAGCGCCGACGGCCACTCCTCATCCTGGCGCTCGATGCTGCCGGCGACCAGGCGCCAGGCGCCTTCCCAGAACTGCGCGGGCACCCGCGCCTCGGCGCGCGCGGCACGCTGCGCGAGCGTGACGTCGCCGCTGTTGACCGCGTCGACCATCGGCACCGTCGAGGGATCGAGGCAGACCAATACCGGCGACAGGCTCGCCTCGTGGCGACACCACCACAGCTGATGAGCGAGTTGCGCGGTGAGGATCACCAGGTGCTCGGGCCCCATCCACTGCGCGAGCTGCTCGCACGCGACGGTGCCGAGCAGGACCTGGAGCGCGATGCGGTCGCGATCGTGGAAGCGCAGCATGACCATGATGGCGAGCGCGCCCATCACGTGATTGAGCGTGATGAGATCGACGGCGGGTCCGAGGTGTTCGGCGATGCGGCGGTAGGCGCCCTCGGCTGTCGGTTCATCGAGCAGCAGCTGCAGGGTCGCGACCGTCGGCAGGATGTCGCCGGCCGTGGTCTGCAGGTTGCGCTGCCACGCGCGCAGCTGATCGCGGGTGGCGAAGCTTCCTGTCGGCGCGGTGCGGCTGGTCAGGCCGTTGAGGAAGCGCAGGCGCATGAGCGGCCGCTCTTCGTTGGCGACGTGCGGCCACAGGTGGACCAGCGCGAGCAGGCTCGACAGATTCAATCCGGTGGAGCCCGGATGGTCGATCAGCGTGGGCGCGAGCTGCGCGCAGAGCTCGCGCTCATCGCGCGGAATCGGCAGCTGGTTCAAGGAGCCGATGAAGGGCGCCGCGGCGTCGGTGCCGATGAGGTCCTTCTGGGCATACAGGCGTCCACGCAGGAAGTCTGGACAGTCGTCGCGATCGCAGAGGTGGGCGGCCAGCGCGTGGGTCACCGCGCGCTCGCCGAATCCCTCGCCGGAGAGCAGGCGGGAGATCACCATCCGCGCGAGGGCGTGACGCATGCCCCGCACTCTAAACGCGAAACGGATCCTGCAAGGATCCAAGGCGCGAGCTGCTTCACCGCCGGAGCGTCAGAGCGTCCGCTGACCTGCAGGTTGCGGCCCTGGCCTGACCGGCCACGGCGCGCGCGGTGGCGGGGGGGCATCGGTGCGCTCCATCGACAGGTAGGCGATGCGGCACCCTTCGGCCTTCTTGTGTCGTTCGAACAGGGTCGGAAACCGGGTCGGTATATCGATGCGGTATCCAGCGGGCTGATAGAGGTTCCGCCACAGGCCGCCGAGGGTCGAGAGGTTCGACAGGCACTGGAAGACGTACTCGTGGGTGTCCGAGGCCATCACCAGGCGGCAGCCGGGGGCCGCGGCATGGGACAGATCGAGCAGGACCGATCGGGTGAGCAGACGGCGGCGGCGATGCCCGAGCTTCGGCCAGGGATCCGGGAAGAGCACGTAGATGCGGTGGATGCTCGCGGGACGAAGGCGGAAGCGTACGAAACCATGCGCCTCGCCCGCGAACAGGCGGACATTGGCGACGCCATCCTTGATGCAGCGGTGCGCGGTCTTGGTGACCCGCAGGTCGTCCTGCTCGACGCCGATGAGGCGGTCCTCGGGATGGGCCTTCGCCAAGGCGCTGATGAACTCGCCGTGGCCGAATCCGAGCTCGAGACGAACGCGCGCTTTCGGCGCCGCATCCGGGAACAGGGTGTCCAGGTCGAGGAGGTCAGACCCCCGCGGCCCGATCAGCGTCGCCTGCAGCTGTGTGCGATTGCGATAGCGACGCATCCCGGCGGTGACCATGCGCTCAGGATGGCGGCGCAGCGGTGCGATCAACGTCAGTGATCGAGCGCCGGATCGGGATACGGCGCCGCCGGAGCCACCGCCTGCGGTGGCGGCGCGAGCTGGACCTGCACCGGTGGAGTGCCGCTCTCCGCCGGTTTGTCCGCCGCCCCGTGCTCCTCGGCAGGCGGGGGCTGAGTGGGCGCGACTGGAGCGGCGGCGGGCGCTGGCGTCCGGTCCTGCGCGGGACCGACCGTGACGGCGCCGCCGGCATGATCGAGGACGATGCGGACCTGCGGCGCGATCGCTGTGGGGATGGTGATGTTTCCGATCGACTCCCAGCCTTCGCGGCCGCCTTCGACCTGGACCGTCAGGTGGAGGACGCGTGCCGGCGTGAGCGGAACCGAGAAGGAGTTGTCGCCCCAGCGGAGCTCGCGGCGGAAGACCTGGGACTCGGCCACGCCGTCGCCGCCGAGCAGATAGACCTGCGTCGACGAGAAGCCCAGGCCGACGCCGGTGCCGTAGCTGGAGGTGCCGTTGCTGCCGAACGCCGCGCCCGCGCCGACGCTCGGGCGGAATTGGCGATTGCGCATCTCGTGCACGTACGCGCGCTCGAGGTGCACCGTGAACGCGACCGGAACGCCA
>JACDEN010000421.1 GCA_013816415.1 Planctomycetota bacterium | reverse complement strand
CCATGAAGGTGAAGCGGGGCCGGCCGATCGGCCCCCACAACGCCAGCTCGTGTGCGCCGAGGCTGTCCTCGGGGCCGAGCGGAGCCCCGGGCACCGCCTCAGCGGCAGATCGACCGCGCTCGGCCACCAGATCCCAGCGCGCCTGCGCCGCCAGGGTCGCGATCCAGGGCGACGGTTCGCGTTCTCCGCACGGTATGCCGATGACGATGCGTCGCGTGCCGCGCGCGAGCACCGCCAGGAACGAGGCCACTTCGCCCGATGCCGCGCCACGCTCGTCCCAGGGATCGCGGTCGCCCAACGCACCGGTGATCGCCGACCGGTCCGCAGGCGGAAAGCAGGAGCCGGGCGCGCGCTCGTACGGCCAGCGGCCATGCTCCAACCCATGCACGATCGAGATCGGGCGCATCGCCGCGCGCTCGCGGATCGCATCGTGGATCAGCAGGCAGGATGCGGGATCCGCTCCTTCGCCGCGCGTCACCGGTTCGATCGCCATCTCGAGGGCATCGTCGAGGTCAGCGCAGCGCACCGGAGCGATCGCCGCCAATTCACCGAGCCGTTGGATCACTCCAGGCGCACCTGGGATCGGCAGCCGAGCGCACAACGTGCGCAGCCGCACGTCCCACGGCCCCTCGACCGTCAGGACCGCCAGCCAGGCGCGCATCCATTCCACGGTCGCGCGCTGTCGCGGCTTCGCCGGGTTCGACTCCTCCCATTGCCAATCGCCGGTGGTCGCATCGACCAGTGCGGAGAGTCGCGCGAGGCCGTCTCCAGCCGGAAGATGCTCCCACCCGGCCTCGAGATCGCGCGGTGCCGTCGGCGGATCGACGGGCGGGCACCCGGAGATGACCGACCCGCACGCCAGCCGCAGGCGCGTGAGCAGGCGCAGGGCGTGTCCCCACGTCGGTCGCTCGCACCAGCGGCCGACCGCGGCCAGCAGTCCGCCGGCGGCGGTCCCCAGGTACGGGACGTGGAATGTTCCCTGCACCGGAACACCGGCGGCGATGAGCGCGTCGCCGAGCGCGAGCGCGCGCGCATCGCTCGTGCGCAGGAAGATCATCGCCTCGCCGGGGGCGGTGCCGCTGCGCCGCAGCCAGGCCGCGATCGCGCGTCCGGCGTGCACCTCGTCGCGATAATGGTAGCGATCGAGCGCCTCGGCCGGCAGTGGCGTCGCATCGAGCGCTCGCGCGAGCACGGTGCGCGCGCCGGGCAGATGCGGAGCATCGCGATGGATCGCGGTCAGGCGGTCCTCACTGCAGGAGACGAACACCGACCGCAGCCGTTCGGAAAAGCGACCTGGCCCGAGGCGATCATCGTCGACGGCGGTGAAGATCAGCTGTGCCTGCGCCGCCATCGCGGAGAGCGCCGTGAGGTCGCCATGCTGCAGGCTGATGAGATCGTCGAAACCGATGACCGGACGGGGAGCGGTCGGGCTCGACGCGGCGAGCGCGGATAACCAACGTCCGCGGCCAGCGACCACGTCGTCGGAGACCGCGTGTCGCCCGGCGGCGACGACCGCGAGCTTGTCGGCGAGCAGGCGCTCGCCGCGGTCGCGCAGGGTGCGTGCAGCGAGCGCGATGTCGGCGTCGGTGATGAGATCGACATCGAAACGCCGGCAGACGTCGGCGAGTTCGCGCGCGGTCGCGCGAAACTCGGCGATTCCCGACAGCGGCGTTCCGCGCAGCCCCCCTGTGCTGATCCATTTGCGCAGGCGATGGGCGATGCGCGCCGCGTCGGCTGCTGGCATCACCGTTTGGGCGGTACGGGTGAACATCTCCTCGATGGTCACGACGGTCGGGATGGGTCCCGGCCCGAACCACGTTCGCCAGCGATTCACCAGCTCATGCGACACCAGTCCCGTCGGGGTCACCAGCATCGCCGCGCCCAACGGCTGCTCGCGCAGGAGGTCGCACAACCGCCTGGTCTTTCCCGATTGGTAGGGCCCGGTGATCAGGTGGACGGGCATGGGGACGACGATCGTGCTCCATGCCGAGCCGGCACAATGCCGCGGGCTTGCGCGCCTGCCGCCGCCCTGGACTTGGCGGTCGCGGAAGTAGCCTCCGTTGTTCGTCACCAGGGCGTGTACGAAGGAGCCCACATGAGCGCAGGATCCGTGGTCGCGCGGCATTATCAGACCCGTCAGCCGGTCACGCTCACCTGGAGCGAGGGCCGCATCACCGCGATCGAACCAGCGACGCGCCCGCCCGCGCAGGACGTGTGGATCGCGCCCGGCCTGATCGAGCTGCAGATCAACGGCTACGCCAACGTGAACTACTGGAGCCTTCCGCTCTCGACCGAGGACCTGACGACCTCGATGCGCTGCCTGCGCCGCGACGGCGTCTCGCGCATCCTGCTGACCCTGACCACCGACCACTGGCCGCAGATGATCGCCAAGCTGAAGGCGGTGCAGGCGGCGCGGAAGCAGTCGCCGGAGGTGCGCGCCGCCATCGCCGGCTTCCATTTCGAAGGTCCGTTCATGTCGAACGTGGCCGGCTACGTCGGCGCGCACGAGCCGCACAAGATGATCGACCCAACCGCCGCGCACATCCGCGAATTGCGCGAGCTGACGGGTTCGGATCCGGTCCTGCTGACGATGGCGCCGGAGCGCAACGGCGTGATCGAGGCCATCCGCCTTGCCGCCTCGCTGGGCATGCGCGTCAGCATGGGCCACACCAACGCCTCGAAGGAGGTCATCGCCGCCGCGATCGACGCCGGACTGTCCGCGTACACGCACTTCGGCAACGGCATCCCGCAGGCGATCGACCGCCACGACAACATCCTGTGGCGGGTGCTGCAGTTCCCCAGCGTGACCCTCGGCGTGATACCCGACGGCGTGCACGTCTCGCCGGCGTTCTTCCGCATCATCCACCGCATGGTCGATCCCAAGAAGCTGTACTACACCACCGACGCCGTCCATCCGGGAGGCATGCCGCCAGGCACGTTCAAATTCGGCGACATGGACATGGTGGTCGGCGAGGACCAGGTGGTGCGCAAACCGGGCGAGACCAACTTCTCGGGTTCAGCGCTGCGCCCGCTCGAAGGCGTGTTCCGCGCCGTCGAGATGCTCGGCTGCGCGTGGCAGGACGCCTGGGTGCGCTTCAGCCAGCAGCCCGCCGATTTCATGGGCATGGGCGAGCTGCTCGCGCCCGGCCAGCCCGCGGATTTCTGTCTGATCGACCATGACGCCAATGCCCCGACCACCGTTCGCAGCTACGCCGGCGGCGACCTGCGCTCGACGCTGCCTGCCGCCGCGCGCATGCGTAGTGCGGGGATCGAAGTCGCAGCGAAAACGTGAAGGAGGGTCCGACGTCCGACGTCCGGACCGCAAGACTTGATCGACCATCGGCGCAATGCGCTGAAAAGATGCGTCACGCGGTCGACTCCATACCGAGTGTGGGCGTCCAGATCAAGTCTGAGACGGTGCCGATGCGCGGGCGCTCAATAAACCGGTCGGGCACCAATGTAGAGATCGTGGTCGCGCCAGTTGGGCGGTTCCGGAAGCTCGATTTCCGCGCCATCAACGGTGACGCCAGTAATGATGCCGTTGGCGTCATAGGTCACGACCGTCTTATGGAGCACGACGTCGGCCTCCGCTTTGATGACGACACCGACGCGACCCTCAGCGTCATAGGTATAGAATTTGTAACTGCTCAGGCGGTTCCAGTAGTCCGATAGATTTTCCGCTGGGTTCCGGTCCGGGTTGTGCTATGCCTTCACCATGCCCACGGTCACGGTTCAGGGTCGACAGTTTGATGACGCGGGACTGGCT
>JACDEN010000041.1 GCA_013816415.1 Planctomycetota bacterium | reverse complement strand
AGCGGCGTGCCCACGCCCATCAGGTAGCGCGGCCGACTTTGCGGCAGCAGCGGAGCGAGCCAATCGAGCACCTGATTGCGTTCCGCCGCGCTCTCGCCGACCGCCAGGCCGCCGACCGCGTACCCGGGCAGGTCGTGGGTGATCGCATCCGCAAGCGAGGCTTCGCGCAGGTCGCGGAAGACGCCGCCCTGGACGATGCCGTACAGCGCCTGCTCGCGCGCGCCGCCGTGCACACCGTCGCCGCGCCACGCACCGACCGAACGCTCGAGCCACAGCGCGGTGCGCCGGCAGGCGACCGCGATCTCGTCGCGCGACGCCTGCGCGGGCGGACACTCGTCGAAGGCCATGATGATGTCGGCGCCGAGCAGGCGCTGGATGCGGATGCTCTCCTCGGGTGTCAGCATGAAGGCGGTGCCGTCGAGGTGGCTGCGGAACGAAACGCCGTCGTCGCTGATGCGGCGATTTGCCGCGAGGCTGAACACCTGGTAGCCGCCCGAGTCGGTGAGCATCGGCCCGCGCCAGCCACTGAAGCGGTGCAGCCCGCCGAGCGCGCGCACGGTTTCCGGCCCCGGCCGCAGGGCGAGGTGGTAGGTGTTGCCGAGCACCACGCCCTGGCCGAGCTCCTCGGCCTGCTGGACGGTGACCCCCTTCAGGCCGCCGAGGGTCGCGACCGCCATGAAGCACGGCGTCGGTACCGCGCCATGCGGCGTGCGCAGGGTGCCGGCGCGCGCAGCGCCATCGACCGCGACCAGCTCGAAGGACACCGGCCGCTGCGCAGCCGCGAGGTCTGCGCCGGCTACCATTTCTGCGTCAGCTGGATGTCCTGATAGAAGAACTTGAGGATGCCTTCGGCCAGGATCGATTCGTTCGCCATCTGATAGGCGCTGACCTGGCTCATGCCGACGCCGTGGCCGTATCCCTGGCTGACGATCTGGTAGGTGATGGCGCGCTTGCCCTCGGTTGACTCGACGCGCTTCGGACTGTCGGCCGTCCACAAGGTCGAACGCAAAAGGTTGGGCCCGACCAGCATGCGGAAGCTGTTGGCCGACATCTCGATCGGCTCGGGATCGTTGGTGTGCTCGATGAGCACGGTCTGCACGCGGTTCGACCGTGGATCGCGCCGTCCGACGCGCAGGTTCTTGATGTAGCCCACCGATTTCCCCTGCGTCGACAGCACCTTGTTGAGCGCGCGCTGCAGATCGCTGGGCTTGATCAGATCGGTGTGCGACCAGTGCGATGAGCCGTAGTTGAGGCTGTCCGCGCCGCGGAAGCAGTAGAAGTCGGGGCGTGCGGTCATCACGCGGTTCAGGGGCCAGTGGCCGGTGACATCGCGGGCTCCCGGCAGGACGCTGTCGATGTTCTCGGTGTACCCGCCCGAGCTCGCGCAGAACAACGGCGCGAAGGGATCGGTGTGGTCGACCAGCATGACCAAGCCGCGGGTCTCCCACACCGCACTGCGCACGACGGCGCTGTTGCCGTTGGCCACACCCTTGTATTCCTGGTCCTCGGCGGTGTCGGCCAGATCGAATTCCTGCTGCGCCTTGCGCGCCAGCAGCAGGTGCGCCCAGGCGTAGCTGCGGCTGGCGATCGCCTGCGCCTTGAGCGCTTCGAGCGGATAGCTCGGCGACATCTCGACGGTGATGACGCCTTCGATGTACGACTCCATGGGCAGGCAGTTCATCACCGCCACATCCTTGGCGCTGTGGTACATGATCTGGAGCGATCCGCGATAACGGCCGGTCGACAGGGCGAACACCGGCTCCCGGTCGTAGGCCTCGAACATCGTCGGATCGCGATGGGCGGGGCTGACCGGATTGCCGGTGCCGGCGATCATGGGGGCGGGCGGTTCGGTGCGCTGCGGCTGCAGACGGATCGCCGACACCGGCCAGGTGTAATCCTTGCCCCATTCCTTGGACCCGAGCATGAGCCCGGTGTTGGTGTCCGATTGGACGCGCAGGGTCGAGCCGGCGCGCAGCGTCAGGTGGTACTGCGGATCATCGGGCAGGTTGGGGCTGATGACGTCGACCGGCTCGAGGATGATGATGTCGATCTTGTCGTAGAACCGGACGGGATCCGCAGGAGGGTTGAGGCGGTTGAGCAGCAGCACACGCACGCCGGGATCCTGGCCGCCGCCCTTCTCGAGGCGGCCCATCCGCGGATCGTTCTCGAGCAGTCCGGAGACCAGGCTGTACGCGAAGAAGCCGACCAGTCCCAGCAAGACCACCGCGCGCACCAGCCGATTGAGCAGATCGACCGACATCGCCGGCACGGTACCCGATCCGTCCTGCCAAGCCAGCGCCTCGGCCGCCATCAGCGCGCGCCGCGGCGACGCCAAGCCTCAGGCGTCATGCCCACCTCGCGCCGGAAGCTGCGGCAGAAGTACGAGGGGTCGCGGTGCCCGACCGCATCGGCGACCGTGCGGACCGGCAGGTCGGATGCCGCGAGCAGCGCGCGGGCCCGCGTGATGCGCATGCGGACGATGTGCCCGGCGAGGGTCTCTCCGGTGTCCTGGCGGAACGTGCGCCCCAGATGATCGGCGCTGCACCCGCACCAGTGGGCGAGCAGTTCCACCGAGAGGTCGGCCTTGGACAGGTAGGTCTCGACCAGCGAGCGGCAGCGGGCGACCCGGTCATCGTCGGAATCCCGGGTCGGAGCATCCGCGATCAGCCCGCGGATCAGGCTGGCCCACGAGGTGAACCATCCCGCGACCTCGCTCCGGACCGGTTCCGGGGTCCGGGCGCAGCGCACCAGGCCTTCCAGCGCGGCGACCGCCAGCCGGGCATCGGGGGTGGTGACGATGTCGGAGGCGGCACCGTCGGGACGCGTCGGATACTTGCGCGATCGACGCGCGAGATGATAGGCGATCTGCCGTTCGTTGGGCATGAAGACCAGGTTCGCGAACGACGCTCCGCCGACGACGGTCTCGCCGTGCGCCAGCAGGGCCGGCATCGGCAGCACCTCGCCCGCCCGCAACTCGAGCTCGCGCGGCGACTCGGGAAAGACGAAGCGCGTCGCGCCCCCGCATTGGATGAACAGTTCGGGCTGGGAATGGATGTGGCGCCATTGCGGCGGGGGCGGCTCGGTCGCCGGAGCCAGCGTCCGCACCGGGCAGCGTCCGACGGCAGTCGCATGCAGGACGGCGTCGAGCACCTGGATGGTGAACGTCCGTAGTGAGAAGGCCGGGGAAGCATCACGCGGTGATGCCGGAAAAGTACCATCCATGCCGCCGTTATCCGGTTGATCTCCGAGAAGGGAAGCCGCTAAAATGCGGGCCGAGGAGCACCCATGCAGCAGAATCCCATCCGCGTCACCGTCTGGAACGAGGGCCGCCACGAGGTCACGGATGCGCCGGTGCGCGCCATCTATCCCCAGGGCATCCATGGCTGTATCGCCTCGAGCCTGCGCGCGACCGGACTGCAGGTGCGTACCGCGACGCTCGACGAGCCGGAGCACGGGCTGACGGAAGCCGTCCTCGACCAGACGGATGTCCTGTTCTGGTGGGGACACTGCGCCCACGGCGAGGTCAGCGACGCCATCGCCCAGCGCGTGCAGCAGCGGGTGCTCGGCGGCATGGGCTTCATCGCCCTGCATTCGGCGCATTATGCGAAACCATTCAAGCTGCTGATGGGAACCAACTGCTCGCTACGCTGGCGCGAAGCCGAGGAGAAGGAGCGGTTCTTCGTGGTCGAGCACGCGCATCCGATCGCGGCCGGACTTCCGGACACCTTCGAGCTGCCGCACGAGGAGATGTACGGCGAACGTTTCGACGTGCCGACCCCGGACGAGCTGGTGTTCATGTCATGGTTCGAAGGCGGCGACGTCTTCCGTTCCGGCTGCACCTGGCGGCGCGGGCACGGCCGCGTGTTCTATTTCCGGCCAGGGCACGAGACCCACCCGACCTATCACGATCGGAACATCCAGAAGGTGCTGGCGAATGCCGCGCGATGGGCCGCGCCCGCGCTGCGTCGCTCCACCAATGACAGCCCGTGGTGCAACGAATCCTTCGAGACCATCTCGGCCCGCGCTCCGTCCATCCCCGCCACCGTTTGAGGAGCATGCCATGACCATCCGCTGCGCAGTTATCGGCCTCGGCATGGGCCGCGGCCACGCCAAGGCCTACTCCGAACACAAGGACTGCCAGCTGGTGGCGGTCGCGGACATCGACGCGGCGCGCCGCGAACGCGCGGCAAAGGAATGGAACTGCGCGACCTACACCACCGCCGAGGAGCTGCTCGAAAAGGCGAAGGCCGACGTGGTGTCGATCGCAACGCCGAACGCGCTGCATCGGCCACTGACCCTGGCCGCACTGGCGAGCGGAGCGCACGTGCTGTGCGAGAAGCCGATCGCGATGACCGCGGCCGAGGGCCGCGAGATGGTCGCAGCGGCGAAAACAGCCGGACGTCGGCTGATGATCAACCTCAGCTACCGCTTCAGCCCCCAGAGCCAGGTGCTCAAGAACCTGGTCGATGGCGGCGCGCTCGGAAAAGTCTATGCCGGCCGAACGGTGTGGCTGCGCCGACGCGGTATTCCCGGTCTTGGCGGCTGGTTCACCGACAAGAAACTCTCAGGCGGTGGTCCGCTCATCGACCTCGGCGTGCACCGACTCGACCTCGCGCTGTGGCTGATGGGTCATCCCAAATCGACGTGGGTGATGGCGGGCGCGTGGAACCACCTGGGATCCCGCATCGGCGCCAGCCAGGGCAAGTCCTACAGCGTCGAGGATCTCGCGATGGCGATGATCCGCTTCGAGGATGGGTCGATGCTCGAAGTCGAAGCCGGCTGGGCGGCGAACATCAAGGAAGGCGAACTGATGGAGACGCGGCTGCTCGGCACCGAGGGCGGACTGGTGCAGAAGAACGTCGGCGAAGGCTATGACTTCCAAGCCGAGGTCTTCCAGGAGCGCAATGGCACGCAGCTGGATCTGTCCCCACATGGACCGTTTCCGGAGTGCAAAAGCGCGTACCACCATTTCGTGGAGGCGATCCGGGATGGGAAACCGCACACCGCGACCGGTGAGGATGGGGTGGCGGTGCAGGAGTTGTTGGATGCGATCTATCTGAGTGCGGCTGAGGGTCGGCCGGTTGCGATGGGGGCGACGACGACGAAGACGGGAGCGGGAACTGGCTGATCGGAGTCGACCCCGAGAGCTATTTCGGGCGGGAGCCGCCTCCGCGCGCGGTGAGACGCAACCGGGCGATCAACGCCGAGAGCATCCCTGTCAATTCCCCGAGTTCAGCAATGACCGCATCGGCGCCTTCATCAGCGATCATTCCAAACGTCGACGCGAGATCGATCTGCGCGATCAGTTCGGTCGTGGATCCGCGAGCGATAACCAGGAAACGCGCGAAATCCGCATCGGATTCCCGTCCGCGACCTTCGGCGATATTCAACACGGCAGACGTCGCCGCACGCTTCATCTGATCGCGCAGTTCCGCATCCGGCACCTTCTGGGCAAAGCGGTACGCCGCAGCGCACACCACCTTCGCGCGTTGGTAGACCATGAGATTCTTGAGATCGGCCATGTGATTCTCCTTCGCCCACCCCCCACCGATCGCGCGCAGCAGTCAACCCCGAGCGCCAGCGAGCCCCCGCGAGCGGGGCGAAGGGGTTTACTGCGAGCACGATCGGTAGAATGGGAAGGCGGCGAGAACCCGCGATACATCGGCCTTCCTGCTGCTGCTTTGGCTTTAGCTTTAGCTTTAGCTTCGACTCACTCAGTATCACGTAGCCGCGCGTCGAAATATCGCCCCGACAGAAATCATTTCCGCGCCGTCCGACCAGCGCACTACCTCAAAGCTTAAGCGAAAGCTGAAGCCTAAGCTCAAGCTCAAGCTCAAGCCCAAGCCCAAGCTCAAGCCCCTCTCATGGATCAGAGTTGTTTACAACTCCGCCATAAACCCACTGATCCGATCACTCATCCCCGGCAGCCCTTCATGCGCGAAATCCGGATAGATCGCCAGCTCCTTCGGCGAGGTGATCTTGTTGTACGCCGCGAACTGCGTCGACGGCGGGCACACCGAATCCATCAATCCCACGCCCATCAGCACCTTCGCGCGGATGCGCTTCGCGAGATGCTGGCAATCGATGTAGCCGAGGCGCGTGAAGATCTCCTGCTCGCGCTCGTGCCGCGGGTCGTACATGCGGAAGTACGCCTTCAGTTCGGCGTACGCGTCCTTCGCCTGATCCATCTCCCACACGCGCAGGTAGTCGCACAGGAACGGCTCGAGCGGCGCCGCCCGCTTGATCGTCGGCTCGAGCGCCGCGCAGGCGAGGGTGAGCGCGCCCCCCTGCGATCCGCCGGTGGCGCCGACGCGCGCGGCATCGACCTCGGGGAATGCCATGACCACGCGCGCGAGCTGCGCCGTGTCGAGGAAGATGTTGCGGAACAGCAGCTTGGCCGGGGACTCCTCGGCGAGGCCGCGCACGATGTGCCCGTGGTGGGTGTTGCCGCGCACCTGGCCCGCGTCCTCGGAGGAACCGCCCTGGCCGCGGCAGTCGAGCACCGCGACGCAGTAGCCCTGCGCCACCCAGGCCAGCTTGTCGAACCAGTCGCCGCTCGACCCGCTGTAGCCGTGGAAGATCAGGATCGCCGGCAGCTTGCCGGCGCGGGTCTTCGGCCGCAGATACTTCGCGTGCACGTGTGCGCCGCCCATGCCGGTGAACCACAGGTCGAAGCATTCCGCCTGCGCTGCCGAGAACGCCGCCGGCGTCAGCTCGACCTTCGCGTCGATGCGCTTCATCTCGGCGACCGAACCATCCCAGAATGCATCCATGTCCGGCGGACAAGGATTGCGGCCTGGAAACTTCATCAGCTCGGCGAGCGGCAGATCGAGGGCGGGCATGGGTCGTTCTCCGGGCGCTGCTTCTATCATCGCTCCTGATCGACGCCATCGCCAGGGCAGGCTACCGACGCTGCGCCTCGGCGCTCGTCTTCGCCGCTCGCTGCCTATGATCCGGCCGGTGCAGATCACCTTCCTCGGCACGTCCGCCGGAGTGCCGACCCGCACCCGCAACGTCACCAGCCAAGCGGTCGCCTTCGACCATGGCGGCGTCTGGCTGCTCGATTGCGGCGAAGCGACGCAGCACCAGCTGATGCGCGCGGGCATCAAGCCGGCGCGCATCGAGCGCATCCTGCTCACCCACCTGCACGGCGATCATTGCTACGGCATTCCCGGCGCGCTCGCGACCATGGCCATCAACGGACGCAGCGAGCCGGTATCGATTATCGGACCGGTCGGCGTGAAGGAGCTGATCGAGACCGTGCTGCGCATCTCGGACACGGCGCTCTCGTTCCCGCTCGAGATCACCGAGCTCGACGGCCCGCGCTCGCTTCCCCGGCTCGAAGGCTGGCAGGTGAGCGCGCACGAGTTGCCGCATCGCGTCCGCTGCTTCGGCTACTGCCTGCAGGAAGCCGAGCGCCCCGGACGGTTCCATCCCGATCGCGCGCAGGCGCTGGGCGTGGCGCCGGGACGGCAGTTCGGCCAGCTGCAGCGCGGCGAAGCGATCCAGCTCGCCGACGGCCGTACGGTTCGCCCCGAGCAGGTCGCCGATCCGCGGCGCCCCGGCCGCAAACTGGTGCTGCTCGGCGACACCTGCGACGGCACCGGGCTCGCCGAGGCCGGCTCCGACTGCGATCTGCTGGTGTGCGAAACGACCTATGACGCCGCGCGCGAGGACAAGGCCAGGCAGTGGGGCCACAGCACCACGCGCATGACCGGCGAACTCGCCCGTCGCCTGCGCGCGCGTACCCTGATCATCACCCATTTCAGCAGCCGCTACACCGACGAGGAGCCCGACGAGCCCAGCGTCGAGGCGCTGGTGGCTGAGGCCGCCCTCGCCTGCCCCGGCACCACGGTGCTGGCGGCGCGCGATCTGTGGTCACACTCCATCCCGCCCCGCGACGCCTGATCGATCCATCCGAAAGCCCAGCCGAGGAGTCCTGCCATGTCAGAACGCAAACGCTACGTCATCGCCGGCACCGGCGGGCGCGCCTTGTACATGTTCGTCAAGCCGCTGCTCAAGGACTTCCCCCAGTACTGCGAGCTGGTCGGACTGTTCGACCACAACCCGATGCGCATGAAGGCCACCACCGATCACATCGGCGTCGCGGTGCCGAGCTACACCGACTTCGACCAGATGCTCGCCGAGGCCAAGCCCGACGCAGTGGTGGTGGCGACGCGCGATTCGACGCACGCCGAATACATCATCCGCACCCTCGCCGCCGGCAAGCGCGTGATCGCCGAGAAGCCGGTCGCCACCGACGCCAAGCAGCTGTCCGAGATCCTGCGCGCCGCCGAGCGCTATAAATCGACCGGCGCGAGATGTCTGGTCACCCACAACATGCGCTACGGCGTCTCGATCACCGAGATGAAGCGGCTGATCGATGAAGGCGCCATCGGCACCATCAAGTCGGTGAACTTCCACGAGAACCTCAACCGCAGCCACGGCGCCGACTACTTCCGTCGCTGGCACCGCAGGAAGGAGAACTCCGGCGGCCTGCTGATCCACAAGGCCTCGCACCACTTCGATGCGCTCAACTGGCTGATCGGTTCGACTCCGGTCGAACTCGCTGCGCAGGGTGGACTGATGATGTACGGAGCCAGCGGCCCATTCCGCAGCGAACGCTGCCTCGGATGTCCCCACGCGTCGAAATGCGACTTCTACGTCGACTTCTGGAAGAACGACCTCAACCGCGCGATGTACAAGGACGCTGAGAAGGCCGACGGCTACATCCGCGACGCCTGCGTCTTCGACCCATCGATCAACATCGAAGACCAGGCGAGCGTCTTCTACACCTACGCCAACGGCGTGCAGGTCACCTACAGCCTGACCGCCTTCGCCACCTACGAAGGCTGGCACATCCAGTTCGAAGGCACCAAGGGGCGACTCGAGCTCAAGGAGATGCAGGCCACCCCGTTCGCCACCGGCGAATCCGTGGCGCACGGCCTGACCACCGTCCTCGGCCAGAGCCTGCTGCACTTCGACGCCAAGTCCGGCCAGGTGCGCACCATCCCGATCGCCGAATCCGAAGGCACGCACGGCGGCGCCGACGACGGGCTGCTCAAGGACTTCTTCGGCCGCCCCTTCGACGCGCCGCTGACCAATCGCATGGCCCCGCTCGAACAGGCGGTGCAGGCCGTGCTGATCGGCCACGCCGCCAACGTCTCGATCGCCAACGGATCGAAGCGGGTGAACGTGCAGTCGCTGCTCGCGGACGGCGCGAAGGGGTAATGGTGGAAGGTCGCCTCTCGGATGGACTTCGACGTCCATCGGGAGGCGGGGAGCAGCGGGACGACGTCCTGGAAAGCCATGAACCCGAAACCGTTTCCTCCGTCAAACCCGTGGAGCACCCCATGGACCTGCCGCGATCGCTTCTCGCCTGGATCGTCCTGACCACCGTCGGCAGCCTCTGGGGCGAAGATGGTATCGCACCGGCGTTCGCCGATGGTTTCGACGGACCGCTGCTGTCGTCGGCATGGACGGCGGACTCCGCCTTCGGCAGCATCTGGATCGATGACCGGTCCTTCCCCGGCCAGTCCGCGGCAGCTTTCCGATCGGTCGGCGGAGGCCAACGCTCCATGCGGATCACCCACGATTTCGGCGCGCCGGTGCGCGGCACGATTCACGTCCGTTTCTTCGATGCGCAGCCCGGCAGCGAGACGCTGTACGAGGGCGTCTGCCTCAAGGAGCTCGCGCACCCCGAGCGCGGAGCCGGGCTCGGGGTCCAGGACTTCGATGCGGACTTCTATCTCGCGTCGATCGACGGCACGGGTCCCGCAGCGCAGCGTGGACGCTATCCGCAGATCACCACCACGCCGGTGGGGCGCACCGCGGGATGGCACACATTCGCCTTCACCGTCGCTCCCGATGGCGTGGTTCTGGCCATCGATGGCCGACCCGTGTTCGCCGCAGTTGGCGATCGCGTGTACGATCGGCTCGAACTGTACATGAGCGGACCCCATTGGCGTCCTGACACCTACGCGTGGTTCGATGACGTGCGCTACGAGCCGTCCCGGGAACCGGTCGGGATCGCGGCGGTGATTGCCAAAATCCAGGCGCAGGAGCGCGCCGTGGATGCCGTGCCGCCGCCGCCCGTTCCACCGCGACACGGGCCCGTTCCCGAGCGAGGCGGTATTTCTCCGCGGGATGGCGGTGGCTCAGACGCGATGCAGACGCTGCTCGCCGCGACCTCGCACTCGGACCATGTCGGCATCACCGGCGCGCGCACCGCGACCGGACTGGCCTACGATCAGATGATGGCGCGCCCCGACGCGCTGGCCTGCTGCCAGCGCCTGGTCGCCGAAGCCGTGTCGGCCGGCAAGCTCTACGGCCTCGACGGATTGAAGAAGCTCGATCCTGCGGCATTCACGCGCGCCTACCCCGCGGTGCTGACCTGCGAGTCGGTGGTCGAATCCTACGGAGGCTGCTGCGTATCGAGCAGTCAGATCCGCGATGTCGCCGCGGACATGGCCGGCATCGATCCCACTCCGGCTGTGTTGGCAGGGAAGCTGGACAAACAGGATCGCATGACCTACAGATACCTGCTGCGCGAGCCCGCGTATGCACCTGGCCGGTACTCAGAATCCCACTTCACCGCGCACGCGACCGAGGCCTTGCTGGCGCTGCTCGCGGAACCGCGACGTCCGGCGGCGCATGCCTATGCGCTCGAGGAACTGGCCCGTGTCGATCCAGCCGCTTTCGAGCGCGCCGCACAGAGCTTGGAGAACCCGGAGGAGATCGTGCCGAGCTTCCGAGGGCATGATCCCGACGGTCCGGCCGGGGAGCCGATGACCTTGGGGGCGGTGGCCCAGGGACTCGCGCAGAAGAAGAAGTAGGCCGTTCCCCTGCCCAGCCCTCGGCCGGCGAAGGCCGCACCTTTCCGCTCGCGACGGCACACTTCCGTGCTCATCCCACCGCCCTTTCCTCCTATGGCCGGTGTTGGGACGAGGCGCTACGCTCGCGCCATGCCCGCAACCCGCATCATCCTCGCAGACCTCCCCTTCCGTGACCACCCGGTCTCGTTCTGGCAGCGCGGCGTGTGGCCGGCGTCGTGGGTCGGGAACGCGGCGCAGCCCGCTGGCGCCGGGGTCACCGCGTACCGGCTGCGCTTCACCTGCGCAGAGCGGATGACCGCGCGCATCCATGTCAGCGGCGATGAGCGCTACGAACTGTTCCTCGACGGCGAACGCATCGGAGACGGCCCCGAACGCGGAGACCTCCGCCACTGGCTGTACGAGAGCTGGGATCTCGATCTACCCGCCGGCGAGCATGTGCTGGTCGCTCGCACCTGGTGGCTCGGTCACGTCGGCACCCCGACGCCGGCCGCCCACGCGCAGTACAGCGTGTGTCCGGCCTTCCTGCTCGCCGCAGAAGGCGCGGCCGGACCGCTGC
>JACDEN010000040.1 GCA_013816415.1 Planctomycetota bacterium | reverse complement strand
GCCTCGATCTCGACGATGCCGAGCGAGCGGATGCCGATCGGCGGGGTCTCGGCAGTCCTCGGTCGGCCGGAACCGGCGAGCCCGAGCGGACTGGTCCAGGGGAAGTAGTCGCCGTAGACCGGCGTCGCACCCGACATGCTGAGGAAAACCTTGGTGAGCGATCCATAGGTCCGGTACAGCTTCACCAGTCCGGCCTCGGCGAGGATCGAGGCATCGGGGATCGGCGCGGGCAGCGGCGCGCTGTCGCCGAGGGCGGCGCGCACCGGCGTGGACATCTGATGGAAGTTGATCGATCCGGGCGCCTCGATCGCGATGCGCTCGCCGGTCTTTCCGCTGCTGACCAGCTTGTCGTTGGTGACGCGGCGATTCCACAGCACCGAGGTGTCGGTCATCCCGTCGCGCACGAAGGCACGGGCATGGGCGCCGGTCGCGGTATCGGTCGACTCGCCGACCAAAACGGTGTCGTAGGCGATGAGGCTGGCCGCCGGCGGATTGCTGTCGAGGTACCAGGTCGGGTATTTCGGATCGTTCGCCACCACCGAACCCAGATCGATCAGGCCGCGTCGCCCTGGCCCGGGATTGTGCAGGGTCAGGTGGGGCCGGATCAGTTCGAGCTCGGCCCGGGTCAGGCGGTGGCGCAGGTTCTTGTAGATGCCGCCCTGTTGGGGATCGGCCTCGAGCAGCTGCTCGAAATGGGTGATCCGGCCGCCGGGCAGGCGCTGGCGCAGCTGGGCCAGTGCCTGCGCGAGCTGCGGCAGGTTGTCGCCATCCTCGCTCCAGGTGTTGTTGTTGGGCACCTTGACGACCTCGTTGTCATCCCAATCGAGGATGTTGACCGCCTGCATGAAGCGCGCCCACACCTCGGCGCTCATCGCGTTGGGATTGAGCTTGCCCGCTTCGTCGGAGATGGTCGCGCCGATGAGGATGCGCGCGTTGGGCGCGTTGTAGCCGAGCGCGGGCAGCTTGTCGGCCTTCAGCGCGATGTCGTAGGTGTCGGTGACGATCGCCGCGTCGCGCAGCGCGGCCGGGGTGAGGGTGTTCTCGGGCGCGAAGGTCCCGGTGAGGCTCGACCAGTCGGTGAGATCAGGGGCTGCGGACACGCGCAGCGAGCGCTCGATCGCGTACGCGGCGATGGCGACAGCGAGATTCTCGGAGCTGTCGCGGGCGATCTGCGCCGATTTGCTGTCGGCGAAAGAGCGCGTGCCCGACAGGCTCGAGGACTGCGAGAACAGGAACGGCAGGCCCATCAGCAGCAGCGCCGCCAACAGGATCAGGGCGAGGATGAGCGCGGCTCCGGAACGATGCATGGAGGCTCCTGGAGCGGGCACGTCAGGGACCGTTCACCGAGGCGCTGGTCACGGTGCCGTCGAGACCCACCGTGACATCGACGTGGTCATCGGTGCCGCTGGTCGAATTGAAGCGCAGCGTCGTCGCCGAGGTCGCGACCACGCGTCCATCGGGATGGACCGAGATGTAGTAGTCCTGCGCCGGCTCCATGCCCGCGGGCAGGATCCCGGCGCGGTCGACGCCGAGGCGCTGCAGCAGCGCGTCGTCGAGGCTGCCCTGCAGGTAGACGATCCCCGGGGGAATGGCAGGAGTCAGGCCATCGGAGAAATCGCCGTAGCCCAGGCGGATGCTGTTGTCGCCGGCGTACAGCTTGGCCACCGTCACGGCCTTCTGGCCGACTAGGATGCCATTGCGATAGAGCTCGAGGTTGGTGCCGTCGAACATCATGCCGATCTCGCTCCACTCTCCCGCCATCATCGGCCCTGCGACATCCCGTTCGCCCGCAGCTGAGACGTCAATGTCGGCCTGCACTCCGCTCGGCGCGTCCATGTCCGCGCTGACATAGGTCACGGTCCCGGCGTCGTCGCGGATCCAGCCGTAGACGTCGAGGCAGGTCATCGCGGGTTTCTGGTCGATTTTCGTGAACGGTGGCGGACCGGGGATGGTCGCACCCGGTGCGACCTGGATGCGGCGGGTGATGGTGCGCAGTGCGATACCGCAGGTCGTCGTGGCCTGGTCCGAGCCCCCGACGAACACGAGTGGATAGCGCGCGGCGCCGACCGCGGCGGGATAGACGGCGCACGCGAGATAGAAGCCCTCGATGCGTCCGCCGTTCGCGCGATAGAGCTGCAGGTTCTTCTGCTGCGGCGTGGGCATGATGAACGGCTCGAGCGATCCGTCAGAACTGACCGGAGCTGTCAGCAGTCCCCGGCCGGTGACGCCCATGGTCAGCAGCACCGGTGGGATGTCGGCGGGCGATGGCGGCCGCGCGGCGAGCTTCGGCGCGGTGGCTTCGAAGGTGTCGTTGTAGAGCGTGATCTGGCTGATGCCCATGATCGCGCGCTCGGCCTTGCGCACCTCGACCATCACCGGCGCGCCGCTCGAACGTGCGGTGTGGCGGGCCTGGCGGATGGCGTCGGCGACCATGTGCTCGGTGGCGACCATCGCGTTGAGTTTCGGCGTGTGCATGATCGCGCCGATCGACAGGCCGAGCAGCGTCATCATGATGCCGATGACCACCAGCATCTCGAGCAGCGTGAAGCCGCGGCGAACCGTATCGAGACCGCGCGGCACGCGAGCCGTCATCACTTCTTCCAGTTCCCGATGTCGTCGCTGCCATCGCGGCCGAACTGATCCTGTTCGTCCGGTCCGGTCGACCACAGCTGGAAGGAGTCGGGGTTCTTCGGCGGGTCCTGGTCGACCTGCTCGGCGGCCCCGACCACGTAGGGGTAGTACTGCACCGGCCGGTAGCGCAGGGGGTTCTTCCACGGATCCTCGAGCGCCGAACCGGCCTTGAACTGCTCGCGGTCGACAGTCCGCAGGAGGTCGACCAGTTCGCCGGCGAGGGTCCTCCAGTCGCCGGCGCTGATGGTGCCGACGAGCACCGGGGCCACGCCCGGCATGCAGATGCCCTTCATCGACGGCGGCTCGGGATGTGAGCCATTGATGTTGCGGTAGTGGTCGCAGGCGGCCACCACCTGCATGATCAGGGTTTGCGCCTTCACCTTCATGGAGTGGTTCTTGACGATCGAGATGGCGGGAAAAAGCATGCCTAGCAACAGCATGATGATCCCGACGACCACCAGCAGCTCCATCAGCGTGAATCCGGAACGGCGCATGGTGGCTCCCGAAGGACAATCTACGGACGGCCTTCCGTGGCGTTGCCCCAAAGATCGTGAATTCACCCCCCAAGTCCAAGCATTCGCAGGGGTTTGGACGACCGGGACAGGCGTGACGCTCGAGCCCGGGGCCTCCAGACAGCTATTTTGTCATAACCAGGCAGGCCATGGTTTGAAGCTCATCAGGCAATCGCCTCGAGGCGGCAGTCGGGGCCGGATCCAAGGCGCGACCACGCGAAGATTGCTGGTGCAACGACAAGTGGTCGCAACGCCGGAGCCGGCCCCGAATGCCGTCTCGAGGTCAGTCGTCGCCTTCGTCGAAGCAGATGAGATGGCCGGTCGCGACCGGAACGTAGACCCGGCCATCCTGGGCCATCAGGCCTCCGACCGCGGGGCTGCCGAGATCGGTCTTCCAGCGTTCGCCGCCGGTCTGGGGATCCAGGCAGCGCAGGATGCCGTGCGCATCCGCCACATAGATCCCGCGGTCGCCGACCACCGGTCCGCCGATGATGCCAGCGATCGCGCCTTGGACGGGGAACTGCCAGAGATTCTGATGGGGGTGTGAGAGGTCGAGGGCGACCACCCGGCCTTCCGAGACGGCGATGTAGGCGACGGACTTGTTGGGCAGGCAGACGGGCACGGTGGGATTGGTGCCGATGATCGGCCAGGAGCCGAGGATGCGTCTGGTCTCAGGCACGCGCGGGTCCGCATCGATCGCCATGACCACTCCGGACATGTCGCTCAGCAGCAGGCCCTCGCGGCCATTCACCGTCGTCTTCACCAGGCGTCCCATGAGATCGCCGCTGGTGCTGATGGTGTACAGGCGGTGCGGCGGGCTCACCTCGGTGATCGATGAGATGTCGTAGGCGATGAGGTTGTTGCGGGCCTGCACATAGAGCACGGCTCCGCCGGCGACATGGTCGACATACGGCGCGCCGGTGATGTCGAGATTGCCTTCGAGGCGGGGATAGGGCTTGGCATTTCCCGACGCATCGACCTCGAGGATCACCAGACCCTTCTTATCGGTGCCCGCGAACACCAGCAGCTGGCCCGGCTTGATCTCGTGCTCCTGGACCCAGAGGTGGCCGGTGAGGCGGTCGCCGGCGGCATTCACGTCCTTCGGCCAGTTCCAATTGACCACGCGGCTGTTGATGTCGGTGGAGTAGACGTGATCCCCGAGCACCGCGTAGGCGTGGTCCTGGTAGAAGAACGGAGCGGCGGGGAACTGCGCCATGTTGTTCGGCAGGACGATGCCATGGTTCGAGCCGAGCACGGGATCGACGACCTCGAGGGTCGAGCGGTCGGTGGGAACGATCGCGATCTTCCCGGCGATCATCGGCGACGACGTCGCGACGCCGCCGAGCTGGGTGCGCCAGCGCGCACCGCGGACCAGGTTGACCGGACCCTGGGTCTTGCGGTTCTGCATGCCGACGTTGTAGACCTGCGGGGCGAATCCGGCGCGCGTCGCCTGGACCGTGACCGATTCTCCGACGTGATAGAACAGACGGTAATTCCAGCTTCCGCGCACGCCGTTGGGGGCTGCGACCTGCTGATCGGACGCGCCCGGGTGCTTGAGGGTCAGGCTGACGTGGTGGTTGTCGACCTGGAGGGTGAACGGGAGGTCGAGGGTGGCGAGGTAGTCGCTGACGTCGTGGCTCGATGCATCCTTGGCCAGGGCCATCAGCTCGTCGACCAGGGTGAACGTCTGCTGGTCGTCGCCGCGCGCGGCCGCGACCTGGGCGAGCTTCCCCTTCTCGTGGGCGATATCGAGTTCGATGGCCTGGACGCGCTCGCGCGCCTTGCTGACCCAATTCTCGCCCTCGGCGCCGCCGGCGCGCCGATAGGCGGCCAGGGCCTCGCCCTTGGCGCCCAGCTGTTCGATGCGCTGCGCGCGTTCGTACATCTTCTGCGCGCTCTTGATCGCGCTCGTCCACTCGACCTGGCGCTGGCCGAGCTCCTCGCGGATCGATGACGGCAGATCCTTGCGCTCGAGGATCGCATGCACGACCGCCGCGGCGCCGTCCCAATCGAGCGCATCCCAACGGCTCTCTGCTTCGCGCATCTTCTCGATCACCTGCACCTTGATGCGCTCGGTGTGGATGCCTTCGAGGATGGTATCGGCGTTGCCGGCGGCCTGGGTGCCCTGGAACTTCACCTTCATCTCGTTGATGACCAGTTCGGCATCCTCGTACTTGCCGCCCTCGCGCAGCGCGTCGGCACGCGAGAATTCCGCGGACGCCCGCTCCTCCTGGTCCTTGTGGATGCGCTCCTTCTCGATGCCGAGGCGGCGCGCCACCTCGGGATTGTTGCCGTATTTCTTCGCCAGATCGTCGATGTCCTCGAGCAGCTGCTGGTGCTTGAGCTCGCCCATGCGGCGGCTGACCGTGGTGGCGAAATCGGTGACGTTCTGCTCGCCCTGGCGCTTGATGATGGTGTTGTTGTAGTATTCCCAGCCGACCACCCCGGCCACGCCGACGATCAGGATGGTCACCAGGTAGACCAGGACGCGGGCGGCCTTGCTGGTCTTGATCGCTTCTGAGTTCTGTGCGTGCGAGAGGACCTGGTCCTTGACGTTGTTGTATTTGCAGTCGGCCTCGAGGATCGCCTTCAGGGTGTCGATGGCCTTCTTCGGCCGCTCTCCGGTGAGAAGCGCGTGCCACAGCGACTTGTATTCGACGATCGCGTTCTCGGTCTGGCCTTCCTGCAGGTAGGCCTTCGCCAGGTAGCGGTGGGGTTCGGGGGCGCGCGGCAGCAGGTTCTTCGCGCGATGGCAGGCATCGATGGCACGCGGGATGTCGCGGCGCGCGAGATAGGCCTGCGCCGCGGTCGAATACGATGCCGCGGCCGCTTCGACCTGGCCGAGTTCGCCCTGCACCTGGGCGCGCTCGAACTGCAGATCGGGATCGTCGGGGGACAGCCCGATGATGGTGTCGAGATCCTTGAGCGCCTGCGCCATGTCGCCCTGGTCCTGCGCCATCTGGATCAGTTCGAGATAGAGCTCGACCGCGCGCGGAGCCTGGTTGAGGGCGACGCAGCATTCGGCGAGGGGGCGCATGACCTCGGGGATCGGCGCCTGCCGCAGCGAATTCTCGAGCAGCTCCTTCGCCTGCGCGACGTCGCCCTGCTCACGCAGCGCGACCGCGTCGTCGACGACCTCCTGGGCATTCTTGGGCCGCGCCACTCCCGCGAGCGCCAGCTGCGCGACGATCGCGAAGGTGTCGAAACGCGTGACGCCGACGCTCATGGCGATTGCATCGAGGGTGTGGCGGCCGTCGAGGTAGCGCAGGACCTTGAGCATCTCGGGATCGGTCTGGACATTCTTGAGGTTCGCCCGTCCGTCGTTGTCCACCAGGTACAGCGCGTCCGGGTTGGTGATGACTTCGCGAATGCGCTTCCACTCGTCCATGCGCCGCGAGGCTTCCATGATCAGCTGCGTGGTCTGCACCATGGTCCCGCCCATGGCGACCACGTCGGGCGTGTTCAATTCCGCGATCGGCCCGCCGTCGCTGAACGTGAAGTCGCCCTGCTGCCACTCGAACACCGGGCAGACCAGCTCCTCGATGCACCACGCGCACATCTCGTCGAGTTCGTAATCGGCGACCGCGCCGCCGGCGAGCAGGAGATCGCGCAGCGGCTGTCCGGTCGTGCGCATCTGCTGCGCGACCTCGTCGGCCTTCTCGGCGGCGATCTGTCCCTTGTGGATCAGCGCGTCGAGCAGGTAGGGACGCCCATTCACGTTCGGCGCGCTGCTCATCGCGACCTGGCCCTGCTCGAAATACACATGCACGCTCATCACCGGACCGCTGATGGACAGCGTGCCGGTCTGACGGTTCATGTTCAGCGTCTGAAAGATGTCCGTCAGATTGACGGAGCTCAGCTGGCCTTGGAAACCCATATCAGTGCGTCCGGCGTGCGCAGCCCGGCGATGGACGTCGGGAACGCGAAGTGGTGAGGGAGGGCAGAAACGGGGGTGCGGTCCTCATGTCTGGACTAGGGAGGATACGCTGGAATCCGATGACAGTAAACCCCTTCCGTTGAGGCCGGCGGCCCCGCGCCCCTCACGCCAACGTCGGTTTGTTGCCGCCCAGGCCGAGGACAGAGGCAAAACCGGAGGGTCCCAGAAGCTCCCCCCGAGACACGAATGCAATGCTGTCCTCCGTCCCGGAAAATAGCGACCGCAGGTCGCCCGCGCCGAGCTCGGAACCGGAGGGTCCTAGGGGGCAGGCCCCCTAGAAAAGAAAGTAAGGCTGTCTGTCTTTGGGGAAAATAGCGACCTGCGGTCGCCCCCAAAGGCAGACAGCCGTTCAGAGATTTCCGAACAGCGAGTCCAACTGATCCTTCATCGCCTCTGAGAAACCGGCTCCGAGGGTCTGCTGGGCCTGCTCGGGCGCGCGTTTCGCCGCGTCTGCCAGCAGGACCTCGAGCTGGACGGCGAGCTCCTTGCACAGCACGTGGATCATTCCGGATTTGATCGTGCTCGCGAACACCGCCACCTGGAGGGTCCGTTCGCCGAGCAGCGTGATATGGATGCTCTGTCCGGCGCCCTGGTGGAAGAGGACGCGAAATTCCTTCTCGCCGAGCAGGCGCGCCACTTCGCGCGTGCTGGCGAAGCTGCCGGCGACCAGCGCCGCCAAAGCACTGGAATCGTGGTTCTGCTGGAAGCCTTGGCGGGCCACCATGTGGCCCTCCTGATCGATCAGCAGCGTCGATTGCGCGTTCGCCTTCTTGACGAAGGCGAGCAGCACGGCGTTGATCTTGTCGATGTCGGCGGCGTAGAAGACCAGGCGGCGCAGGCGGAGCGCCTCATTGTCACTGACCATCGGCTCCCCCGATCGGAGCCGCCGGAGCCGGCTCCTTGGGCGCGGGTTCCGGCGCGGGGACAGCCGGAACGACGGCAGGCACATCCGGAGTGGCTCCAGGGTCCTTCGCGACCGGGTTCTCAGGAGGGACCGACGTCGGCGCGGTTGCCGGGGCGACGACGGTGACCGGTGGAGCGGACGCCGGTGCCGGCGCGACGGTGTGCGGAACCATCGCAGGTGCGGGGGCCGGAGTCGTCACCGTCGTCGGCGCACTCTCGCCCATGAACATCTTCTGCATGTTCGGCGGCAGCTGGGCGCGGACCGCGGGCACGAACAGGCAGAGGATCATCAGCAGCACCAGCGCGATGATCAGGAACAGCAGCAGCATCACCAACGCCTTCATCGCGCCGCCGCCGCTCTTCTGCGCGTCCTGATACCGTCGCAGGTTGGGGTCGGTGGCTCCGAGATCGGGATTGGCGCCGCCGCGGCGGTTGTCGAGGGCGGGCGGCTTCGCCTTCGCCAGATGCTTGTCCTTCGCGCTGAGGTCCGCATCCGCGGCGATGACCGCGCTGCCGCTGGCCGGAGTCGGGGTGTAGGTCGGCCGCTGCTGCGGGACGCCGGGACCGCTCGGCCGCTGGCCGGGAGCGGGTGCAGCCGGAGCGGCTCCCGGGCCCGTACGCTGCTGGGGAGGGCGCGGCGGCAGGCGCTGCTGACCGAGCGGCGTGGTCGAGGTGCCGCCACCGATCGCCGGCGGCATCGGACGCGGCGTCTGCGCCGAAGGGCTGGGCATCGCCGGAATCTTGTTGGCGCCGCTCGCGTGCTGGACGGGGACCCCGCCCGATGGGCTCTTGGCGGTCTCGAGATTGTTCGCTGTCCGACGGCGCGTCGAAGCCGGCGCGTGATCCTTGTTGAGCTTCTCGATGACCAGGCGGCTAATCTCCTTGAGGGTCGCGAACACGCCCTTGCCTTCGCGTGCGACGCCTTCGAACACCGGGGCCCGCATCGGATTCATCTTCGCGTTCATGTCTTCGATCGACATCGCGGTCGGAAGATCGCGCTTGTTGTACTGCAGCACGATCGGCACGTCATCGACCTGCAGCCCCATCTCGGAGAGGTTGTCGCGCAGATTCTGCAGCGACTCGAGATTCTCGGCCATCTTCTCGGGCGACGAATCGGCGACGAAGATGACGCCGTCGACGCCCTGCAGCACCAGCTTGCGGGTGGCGTTGTAATAGATCTGACCGGGAACGGTGTAGAGCTGGAATTTCGTGCGCATGCCCGCGACTTGACCGAGGTCCAGCGGCAGGAAGTCGAAGTACAGCGTGCGGTCGGTCTCGGTCGCGATCGACACCATCTCGCCGACGGCGTCTTTCGGCGCCTTCTTGTGGATGATCTCGAGATTGGTCGTCTTGCCGGACATGCCCGGGCCGTAGAAGACCACCTTGCAGCTGACTTCGCGTTGTCCGAAATTGATCTGAACCATGGTGCTTTTCCGATTCCGTGGCTAGGGGCGCGGTCGTCCGGTGGTCTTCGATGTCACAGCGAGAGACGCTGGGTGATGCGGTCGACGAAAGGCTTGGCTTCGAGCTGCAGCAGCGCGAGGTTCGCTGACGGATCGATGACGATGGCGAGGAAGGCCGGGCCGGTGGCGATCATCAGCACTCCGCCCTGATCCGATGCGGCGTTGAAGTTCATGAACTTGGCGAGCCCGAAGGTCGAGACGATCTTGCCGGCGCTCTCGAGGATGTTGCCGAGCGATGCGGCCAGCTGGTTCTCATCAGTGTTCTGACGCAGCGCCGCGGCCATCACCAGCCCGTCGGCGGAGACCAGCAGGCAGCCGCCGACGCCTCGGACGCGGTTCAGCTGGATGAGGATTTCGTTCATCAGGCCGCCCCGAGATCGATGAGGGTCTGCCGGGCGCGCAGTTCGAGCATCGCCGGCCTGACGGTGACGTCCGCGAGCACGACGACGCTGAATGCGCGGTCGCGCTGGAAGGTCAGGACCTGTCCGGCCGAACCGCCGATGACCCAGGTCGAGAGCCGATCGGCCCCCATGGTGGTCAGCGCCGATTGCGTGGTCTTGGCGATCTCGGCGGCTAGCGCGGCGAGCAGCTCATCCTGGCCGCTCGGAAGATTCTTGGTCAGCACCACGCGTCCATGGACGTCGGCGACCAGCGCGCCGCGGACACCGATCTCGCCGCACAGGCCGTCGAGCGAAGCCCCGCGCGATGAGGTCGCCGCCTTCACCGCCGTGGTGAGCGGGCCCTGGAAGGGTTCGAGCGGCTCGTTGCCGATCGTGCTCTTGAGCACCGCGTGCGCGCCGGATGCGGCCTTGACGCCGTGCTTCTTCTCGAGATCGGCGATGCGCGTGGTGATCGCGGAGTCGTTGGGCTTGAACGCGAGGATCTGCTTGAGATGGCGGAGCGCGCCCGGGATGTCGTCATTCTCGACCAGAATGTCCGAGAGGATCTTGTGGCCGCCATAGCTGCGCGGATCGCGTTCGATGCCGGTATGCAACAACTGGAACGCATCCTGACGCTTGCCGCGGGCGAGTTCGATCTCGGCGAGGATGACGTACGCCTGGCCGTTGCGTGGGAATTCCTTGATGCACCGCCGGCAGACGTTCTCGGCCTCCTCATCGCTGCCGCTGGTGCGGGCCAGTTCGGCGAGGCGGTTGTAAAGCGACGCGGAGGGGAAGTTCTCCACCTTCTTGCGCAGGCGTTCGAGTTCTGATTCCACCCGCGTGGTCCCTCCCTGTGCGATGGCCGAGGCCGGACATCCGCTCGCGTTTCCAGCCTCTCGGGTCCATCGACCCTTCCAACCAGAAATGCAGCCGTTGAAGCGGCTTACACCTGCTCTCTACATAGTCCGGAAACCGCACGCAGTCAAGGCGGGCCATGCATTCCAGACGTTGCCCTGCGACTCACGCAACAGTGGAAACGAATCAGGTTCCCCTTGGTGGAGCCGGCAACATCCTGCCCCTGGTGCGCGAACTCGTGTTCATCGTCAATGTCTCCAGCGGAGGGCGCCGTGGCGCCTCGCTGCTCGCTCGTCTGCAGCAGACCTTCGCGCCCGATCGGGTGCATCCGTTCGCGGTCTCCCACCTCGATGCGATCGTTGCGCGCGCCACGGACGACGGCAGCGCTGTCATCGCCTGCGGCGGCGACGGGACGGTGGCGGCGGTGCTCGCCTCGGCCCACCGCTGCGCCCGCGCCGACCGCGAAGCGCCGGTCGGCATCATCCCGCTCGGCACCGGAAACGATCTCGCGCGCACGCTCGGCTGGTTCACCGCTGGACCGCTGATCCTTGCGTCGCTGCGCAGCGCGCCGGTCCGCCGCCTCGACCGCTGGACGTTCTCCGGCGGCGACGGCTCGCGCGCCTGGTTCAACTACTGCAGCTTCGGCTACGACGCGCGCGTCGCGCAGCGCTTCCATGCCGTGCGCGACCATCATCCGTACCTGTTCCGGGCGACGATGCTCAAT
>JACDEN010000420.1 GCA_013816415.1 Planctomycetota bacterium | reverse complement strand
GGCCTGATCTGGCAGCCTGGTCCGAACGCACGTGTGGTGCGCGCCGAGCAGGGGATGAAGCTCGCGCAGTTCTTCGTGCACGTGCACAAGCATCTGTCCGGCCGCGCCGCGCGCCGGCTGCTCGAAGACGGCTGCTGCCGCATCAACGGACGCATCGAGACCTTCGGCAGCCGCGAGCTGCGCCTCGGCGAGGTGGTCGAGTTCTTCCTGCCCGAGGAGTCGCACGAACATACCTTCGACCGTCGGCGCGTCATCTTCTCGGGCAGCGGCCTCATCGCCTACGACAAGCCGGGCTGGCTGCCCGTGACCCCGACCGAAGGGCCGAAGAGCTGGAGCCTGCTCGACATCCTCAAGCCCGAGTTCACCAAGAACGGCGGCCTGCTGATCCCGGTGCATCGCCTCGACGCCGACACCTCCGGCATCGTGCTGATGGCCACCGAGGAGCGCGTCGCGCGCGCGCTCGAGGACATGTTCCGCGACCACGTGGTGAAGAAGCAGTACACGGCCATCGTCCGCGGGCATCCGCGCGAGACCGGCTCCCGCCGCAGCTACCTGGTGAAGGTCGACAGCGGGCGCGGCTTCGAGAAATGGCAGAGCGGACGCGGCGCCGACGCGCGCGAAGCGGTCACCAATTGGACGGTCGAAGCGCGCCTCGGCACCTACGGCAGCCGCGTGCTGGTCGAGCCGCAGACCGGGCGCTACCACCAGATCCGCATCCATTTCAGCGAGATGGGCCATCCCATCTACGGCGATCGCATCTACGGCGACCGCAAGGATCCGATCCACGTCACGCGGCACCTGCTGCACGCGTCGCGCGTGACGCTACCGGATCCGGCGGGAGGCCGCGACCTCGAGATCCGCTCGAGCGTGCCGCGAGAATTCGCGCAGGCGGAAGAGCAGCTGCGCCGGATCTGAGGCCGGTGTCGGCGGCGGATCAACCCGCCTTGGCGCCCAGCACCGGCGCGCCAGCGCGCCACCAGTCGGCATAGCAGTCGATGGAGCGCTGGTAGAATGCGCGGTTATCCGCGGACAGTCCGTCAAGGTAGCCCGGCGTCAGGAACCACGGCTGGGTCGAGAAGCTGTCGAAATACGGGGCCGAGGTCTTGGTCAGCGTGGCCATGAAGGTGCGGCGCTTCTTGTCGACGTGGTAGCGGCCGCGATGGAGCCCGATGGGATTGAACATCACCCCGTCGCCGGGTTCGAGCGCCACGCGCACCGCCCCGGGCATGGCGTTCGAGCTCCAGTTCTTCGCGCCATCGGCGCGGCGGATGGCATACTCCGCGGGGGTGTCCCAACGCTTATGCGACCCCGGAACATATTCGACGTCCTCGCTGCGGACGAGGGCGATCTGGAACTGCGCACCGCTGCCGCCGAAATCGCTGTCCACGAAGCTGCCGAAGCGCGCCCGCTCCTCGGTCTCGTCCGGGAACAGGAACTGGGTGTCGCGGTGCCAGTTGCCGTCCGACGACACCCGGTCGGGCGAGAACCACAGGCTCAGGGTGCGGAACAGCGGCTCTTCGCCGAACAGCCTCCGCGGCACGTCGAGCACGCGCTCGTCGGCGCCCGCCGCGAGGATCTCGGCCAGGGTCGCGGGATCGCGGCGGTGGTAGTCGGGATGGTTGCAGTGGAACATCACGTGGCCGGCGTCGTTCGGCGGAGCCGGCTCACCCGTGACGGCATCGCGCACGCGCGATTGCCGCCAGACATCCTCGACGATCGGCAGCAGGCGCGCGATGCGCTCGGGGTCGAACACCTTGCGGACGACGACGAATCCCTGGTCGCGCCACTGCTGGATGATCGGGTCCATGATCGTGCTCCTCAGACACGATCATAGGCCGGCGCGCACATCGGAATGGATCGGGATGCCGCGCGCCTGGAGGGGCCGACGGTGGCTTTGCGCGGACCGTGAGGCGGGCCGTCCAACCACCTGGACGGGATTACGATTGGAATGGATACTTGATCGAATCGCGGTAGTCGCTCGGCGACACCTGGACGTGCTGGCGGAACACGCGGCTGAAATGGAACGGGTCGGGATAGCCGACCGCGCGCGCCACCTCCTCGACCGGACGGTCGCCGGCGGCGAGCAGGGTGCGCGAAACCTCGACCCGCCGGCAGCGCACGAAATGCATGGGCGAGATGCCGGTCTGCTTGCGGAACGCGGCCGCGAAATGCGTCGGCGTCAGCTTGGCGACGCGCGCCAGGGTGGCGAGGGTGATGCGATCGGCGAGATGCTCGTCGATCCATGACTGGACGCGCGCCGCCATGGTGTCATCGCCGACCAGCGGCGCGAGCACCCCGGATTTCCGCTCGGCCGGAAGCTCATGGACGAGGCGCAGCCCGGCCGCGACCAGACGCAGGAGCGCTCCCGCCGCGGTCAGCCGGGCGGTCGGCTGCGGATCGTGATGCGACGAGACCAGCTCCATGAACAATCCGTGGAACGACGTGATGTCATCGGGGCGCAGACGCAGGCGGGTCGGCAGCGCGAGGTGGCGGATCGCATCGACGCGTCCATTGCGCAGGAGATGGAAGCCCGTCGACAACGGCATCATCGGGTGCTTCTGATCATGGCCGGCGGCGACCGCCCGGCCGCGGCGGATGATGAAGAGGTCGCCGGGAAGGGCATCGAGCCTCTCGTCGTCGACCTCCACCCAGCCACGCCCCTTCCAGATGTAGAAATAGCCGTCGTAGGGGCAGATCGCGCGTTCGATGCGCCAGGCCGGTCCGCACGGATAGAGATCCGCATGGACGATCTGGGCGGATACGCCTTCCCAGGGATCGGCGACGATGGGACGATCCGCCATGTCAGCCGCGCGCGCGCTCAGCGGAACCGGCGACCGGCGAGCCGACCAGCGCATCCGAGGTGCCGGTTGCCATGACCATCATGGTGAGAGCGACGAGGCAGCCGCAAGCCGATCGGCCATCGCGCGGCCGGTATCAGCCGACGGCGTCGTGCAGTTCTCCGTCGACCACGGTCGAGCGGTGGCTCTTGCTCTGCTCGTCGAGCAGGCGGTGCAGCTCGATCAGGGCCAGATCGACGACCTCCTCGCGTTTGACCACCACCGCGGCGGGGCGCTTCGGCCGTTCGAGAATGCGGTCGTCGCCGAGCACCACGCGCTCGAGCTTGGTGCCGAGGGCTTTCAGCGCCTGGATCGACTCGATGCCGTCGATGTCGGGCATGATCACCGCATCCGGCAGCTCCTTGAGCGTGGCGGCGCGGGCGGCGACCTGGGCGATGTCGTTGAAGACGAGATCGGAATGGAGCGGCAGCGAGTCCTCCATGAAGGCGCACTGCATGCCCGCGAATTCCTTGAGGCTCTCGGCTTCGGGCAGGATGACGCCGCGCACCTCGCGCACCCGGCCGATGAAGGCGATGCGCCGGCAGCCTTTGCGGATCAGATGCCGTGCGGCGAGATAGCCGGAACGGAAGCTGTTCGGCACGATCGAGGAGGTGTTGCAGCGGCTCGGCGCGCAGCCGACGACCAGCATCGGGCGACGCAGATCCGCGAGCTGCTTCAGGTGCGGTTCATGCGCCAACGCGATGCACAGGATCACGCGGCCGGGGCGACGGATGCGGTCGACATCGGGGCCGTACGCGGGGTCGCCGGGCGTGATGTAATAGCGTTCGATCTCGATGCCGTCGGCCTGGCAGCGCTCCGCGATGCGCTTCTCGACGTGGCCGTAGAAATCGTCCTTCGGCTCGGCCGAGGTGGTGCCGACCAGCAGGGTCAGCTTGCGGTTGGGCAGGCTGCGGACGAACAGGCCGACGCCGCGGCGGGCGGTG
>JACDEN010000419.1 GCA_013816415.1 Planctomycetota bacterium | reverse complement strand
ACCGCGTCCTGGTCACCACCCTCATCGACCGCGACCTGTACTCGCGCGATGACATCTTCGATCTCTACGGCCGGCGCTGGGGCATCGAGAACGCCTTCCGCGACCTCAAGATCCGCTACGCCTGCGAGGACTTCCACGGCACCTCGCCGCAGTTCATCGAGCAGGAGATCGTCGCGCTCATGCTGCTGATGCTCATCGAGAGCCTCGTCGAGGAAACCGCACTCGAGACCCTGCCCCCCGCCGAGCGCGGCGGTGGCGACGATCGCCGGCCCAAGCGCTGCAACCGCGCCGCGCTTGGCGATCGCATCCCGACCCTCATCGCCATCGGTCTGCGCGAGCGCGTCCCGCGCCACCTCGCTGAGGCGTTCCGCCGTGGGATCGCGGCATGTGCCGCTGACCGCGCACCCGTCAGGCGGCCACGCTCATACCCGCGCATCTGTCGCTCCCAGTACGGGCGGTGGCGCATCCAACGCCGCCATCGCGAGCCGTTTTGGAGGGACGCAGCGTGATGGCGAGAGGCAGGAGCCGCGGCTTAAGGCAACGGCATTGGTTCGGCGGTGGTCTTGGCGGGCGGCTTGTCCTGCTTGGCTCGGCGCCGCTTGGCGTCGGCGAGGCGATAGGAGTCGCCGTTGCAGGTGAGGACGTGGGCGTGGTGGGTGAGGCGGTCGAGGAGGGCTCCGGTGAGGCGCTGGCTGCCAAAGACCTCGGTCCACTCGTCGAAGGGCAGGTTGCTGGTGACCAGGGTGGCGCCGCGCTCGTGGCGCTGCGAGAAGACGTCGAACAGCAGTTCGGCGCCGGTCTTCGACAGCGGCACGAAGCCGAGTTCGTCGACGATCAGGAGTTGGACCTTGGCGAGGGACTTCTGATAGCGCAGGAGGTGCTTCTCGTCGCGCGCCTCGATCAGTTCGTTGACCAGAGTGGCGGCGGACTTCCACAGGACGCTGTAGCCGCGCTGGCAGGCCGCCAGACCAAGGCCAAGCGCGATGTGCGTCTTGCCGGTGCCCGAGTTGCCGACGGCGATGACGTTCTCGCGGCGGTCGACGAAGCCGCCGCGGGCGAGGTCCATGACCAGCGGCTTGTTCAGCGCGGGGATGGTGAGGAAGTCGAAGGCATCCAGGCTCTTGGTGACGGGGAAGCGGGCGGCCTTGATGCGGCGCTCGACCAGACGGCGCTCGCGGTCGATCAGTTCGAGCTCGACCAGCCGCAGCAGGTAGCGCACGTGGTCGACGCCCTCGCTGGCGCACTGGCGCGCCAGCCGGTCGTACTCGCGCAGGCAGGTCGGCAGGCGCAGTTCCTTCAGGTGGTGAGCGAGGAGAATGGCCGGTGGCGTGGGCTCGGCGGCGCCAGCGGCGGCCACCGCCGTGATGGTCGTGGTCGCGGTGGAGCTCATGGCGCGACCGCCGTCAGCAGGTCGTTGTAGGCGGCCGGGTCGGTAAGCGCGACGTCGGCCCGCGGCAGGTGCGGGTAGTGGACCAGATCGAGCTTCGCCGGACGGCCCTCCAGCGCTGCCAGCAGGCAATGCTTGACCGCGTCGTAGCTGATGGCGCCCAGCCGCAGGGCGGCGATCACCGCGGAGTGCACCTGCTCGGCGCGGAAGGCCTCGTGCAGTCGCAGGACGCCGATGTACTCGCGCGCTCCGCGCTTGCCGAGCCGGCGGTCCAGCAGCCGGCGCAGGACGGCGAAGTCCTCGGGCAGCGTCCAGCCCGCCAGCGGCGCCGCCTGGTCGAGGCTTCCGGGTTTGCGCTCGATCAGCGGCAGGTAGTGCATGGGGTCGAAGACCATCACCTCGTGCTCGTAGCTGCGCCGATGGCGGGCGATGACCTCCGACCCACGGCAGAGCACGACGTCGTGGACGTACGCCTTCACCAGCACCTCCTGGTAGCCGTGCGCCACCGGGGCCGAGTAGTCGTTGCGCTGGAAGCGCACCAGCGACTGGCTGCTGACGCGGCCAGCCACGATCCGGCAGCAGTCGAACGGCGCCGCCGGCAACGGCAGGAACGCGGCCTGGTCCGCCAGCATCCGTTCGCCGATGGTCCCCTCACTGCCGCGCACGCGCTCGGCCCGGCGCGCCAGGCAACGCTCACGCACCTGCGCGCCCAGCGTCTCCCAGTCCGGCGCCTGCGGCACCGGCGTCAGGATGGTACGCTGGGTGTACTTCACCAACCCTTCGACGTTGCCCTTGTCGTTGCCCTTGCCGACGCGCGCGAAGCGGTCTTTGAACAGATAGTGGCTGACCAGTTGATCGAACACCTGCGTCCGCTTGCGTTCGCCGCCGGCCAGGATCCTCGCCACGGCGATCGTGGTGTTGTCGTAGAGGATCGAACGCGGCACGCCGCCGAAGAACGCGAACGCGTCGACGTGGCCCTGGCAGAACGCCTCGGTGGTCTCGCGCGGGAACACCGCCACGAACGGCGCGTCGCTGTGCGGCAGATCCATGGCCAGGAAATGGCACTTCTGCTCGACCCCGCCGATCACCACCCGCGCCTCGCCGAAGTCGACCTGCGCGTCGCCCGGCGGATGCACCAGCGGGACGAACATCTCGCGCGTCCGCCGCTCGTGCTCGGCCACCACATCCTTGATCGCCGTGTACCCGCCGGTGTAGGCATGCTCGGCCTTCAGGCGGTCGAAGATCCGCTTGGCGGTGTGCCGCTGCTTGCGGTGCACCAGCTTGTCCGCCGCCAGGGTCGCCTCGATCCAGCCCAGGAAGGGCGCCAGTTTGGGCCGCGCCGCCGGCGCCGACCGCCGGTATCCCGGCGGCAGCGCGTGGCGCAGCATCTTCGCCACCGTGTCCCGGCTGATGCCGAAGTCCCGGGCGACCGATCGTTGGCTCTGCCCCTCCACCATCACCTGCCGGCGAACCTGGGCGTAGATCTCCACGGTGTGCATCTCCCACCCTGGTTCCCGGGGCATCGCCTGGGAAGGGGCTCAATGGCCGCACCGCCGCCGCATCCGGACCACCACGCTGGTCCTGGCCCTACCTGCCGTGCTTCGCACGGAACTCCGGCGATCGCTCGTTTTCCCCTTCGGGCCGACCCTCGGGCGAAAACGAGCGATCACCGGAGTCGTTCTTCAGACAGGACCAGCACTGGCCTGATTTTGCTCCGCCACGGACGGCCGTGAGGGCCGGTTTCGTGGCCTGATTTTGCACCGGCGTTTACAGCGGTCGCCGGGCGGATCACCATCGCCGAGGTCGAGCACCTGGTGCCGGTCGGATCGCTGGATCCGGACCATATCCACACGCCAGGCATCTATGTGAAACGGATCTTCCAGGGTCTCGGCTACGAGAAGCGCATCGAACGCCGGATGGTGTCGCCGTGAGCCTGACGCGCGATCAGATCGCCCGGCGCATCGCCCAGGAACTGCGCGACGGCTATTACGTCAACCTCGGCATCGGCATCCCCACCCTGGTCGCCAATCACATCCCCGCCGGCATGACCGTGATCATCCAGAGCGAGAACGGCATCCTCGGCATGGGGCCGTATCCCGGTGAGAGCGCGGTCGATCCCGATCTGATCAATGCCGGCAAGGAGACGGTGACGCTGATCCCCGGGGCGGCGATCTTCTCCAGCGCCGATTCCTTCGCGATGATCCGCGGCGGCCATATCGATCTCTCGGTGCTCGGCGCCATGGAAGTCGACGAACAGGGCAGCATCGCCAACTGGATGATCCCGGGAAAGAGCGTCAAAGGCATGGGTGGGGCGATGGATCTGGTCGCCGGTTCGCGCAACGTCATCGTGGCGATGCAGCACGTGGCGAAAGACGGCTCGAGCAAGATTCTACCGAAG
>JACDEN010000039.1 GCA_013816415.1 Planctomycetota bacterium | reverse complement strand
GGGTTGGAACCGCCCAGAGCACGAGGTCGGCGGTGCCGAGCACCGAGGGATCGGCGGTGCAGCGGATGGAGCGGGGCAGCACGCTGCCGGCCAGGTCCTCGTGCTGTCGAGTGCGCTCGAGGCGCGCGATCTTGTCGGGATCGCGCCCGACGAGCACGACCTCATCGCCGTTGCGGGCGGCCATCACCGCCGCCGCGGTGCCCCAGCTGCCGGTGCCGATGACCGCCGTGGTTGGCATGCCAGAAGATCGGGGTCAACCCATCCCCCACAAGGGGGCAGCCGAGGACGGAGGGCGGGAGGACGTTCTGTGTTCTGTGTTCTGTGTTCTTAGAACTCAGAACTCAGCCCTGACCGCATGCTTGCGCGCGCTCTTTCAGCCAGTTCCACCGGGGGGCACCACGACCGTGATCACCGACGCGTTGTTGTTCTCGTCGCGTTCATCGATCCGGTTCCCCGGATCGATGACGAATTCGTAGACGTGGCTGCCCGCGGTTTCGGTGAACATCACGGATCCGAAATCGTAGTCGCCGTTGTCAATGTGCGCGACCGTGCCGCTGCGGAACCCGACTCCGTCGCGGTTGATGATCCACTCGACGTTGTCGACATCGTCGGAGGAATCGTTGACGATGTCGAAGCTGAGGGTGAGGGGGACGGTGGAATTCGGAGGCACTGGGCTCGAGCGCAGGCCATGGTCGAAGGCCAGATCGATGTCGGCCTTGCGTCCGCAGCCGCCGAGCGCGATCACGACTGCCGCTGCCACCGGAGCAATGACGAACCGTTTCATGCCGACGATGATAATACGCCAGGGGGCTGCGGAAGCGCCGCGACGCGGACCACGGCGTACCTGGCGGTACGCTGCCCTAATCCGGGGCGCCAGGCGGCTTTTCCGCGGCCTTTTCCGGGTTCGCCCCACCGTCCGAATCGGTCAGGCGGGCGCGCCGGATGAGGTCGTCCATGCCATGGCGGCGTTCCTCGACGTCGTCGTAGGCGAACGCGAGCATCGGCAGGGACTTGGTCTTCACCACGCCGGCGTAACGGTTCTGCACGAATCCGCGCGCCTGTTCGAGCGCCTTGGACGCCAGCTTGCGCTGGCTAGCGTCGCCGAGGACGGTGAAGAACGCCTTCACCTGATGCAGGTCGGCCGTCAACTCGACGCGTACGATGGTGATGAAGCCGAGGCGCGGATCGCGCAGCTCCTGCTGCACGCAGGTGGCGATCTCGCGGTGGAGGAGCGACTCCATGCGCTTCTTGCGGCTCGCGCCTTTGGGATTCGCGCCTTTTGGATTCGGGGTGGGCATGGGGGACGGCGTGCTCCGTGCTGAGTTCAACGTTCTGAGTTGGACAGCCGACGTCTCTGTCGTTTTCCGACGGAGAACGCAGAACCCAGAACCCAGAACGTTTCTAGAGCGTCCTGGCGATCTTCTCTTTCGAGAAGAATTCCATGATGTCCTTGACCTTGATGTCCTGGAAGTTCTCGATCGTCATGCCGCACTCGAAGTCCTGCTTCACGTCCTTGACGTCTTCCTTGAAGCGGCGCAGCGAACTGACCTTGCCGCTGTGCAGGATGGTGTTGTCGCGGGTGATGCGCATCCAGGCGTCGCGCCGGACCACGCCGTCGGTGACGAACAGGCCGGCGACCATGCCGACCTTGGTGATGCTGAAGACGTTGCGGACCTCGGCGTGGCCGATGACGGTCTCGCGCATCTCCGGGTCGAGCATGCCCGACATCGCCTTCTTCAGGTCGTCGAGCAGCTCGTAGATGACGGTGTAGATGCGGATCTCGAGGTGGTGCTGGTCGGCGAGCGCGCGCGCCTTGCCGTCGGCGATGACGTGGAAGCCGACGATCATCGCCTCCGAGGCCTCGGCGAGGGTGACGTCGGAGGAGTTGATGCCGCCGACGCCGGTATGGATGAGGGTGACGCGGACCTCGTCGGTGGCGAGATCGGCGATGGTCTTGTTGAGGACCTCGATCGATCCGGCGGCGTCCGCCTTCACCACCACGCGGATCTCCTTCTTCTTGGAGTGCGCGATGTCGCCGAAGATGGTCGCGGCGGTGGTGGTCTTGGAGCGTGACGCGAGGTCGCGCTCGCGCTGCGCCTGGCGGCGGGCGTCGGCCGCGTCGGCCGCCTGCTTGAGGTCGTCCATCACCTGGAAGCGGTCGCCGGCGCGCGGCATGTCATTCAGGCCGATGATCTCGACCGCATGGCTGGGCCCGGCGAGGGCGATCTTCTCGCCCTTCCAGTTGGTCATGTTGCGGACCTTGCCGAAACCCGTCCCGGCGAGCACCACGTCGCCCACGGCGAGGCTGCCGCGGTTGATGATGAAGGTGGCGGTGACGCCCTGGCCTTCGTTGCGATGCGCCTCGATCACGGTGCCGGTGGCGTTGGCGAAGTGGTTCGCCTTCAATTCCAGCACGTCGGCCTCGAGCGCCAGGCGTTCGAGCAGTTCGTCGACGCCTTCGCCGGTGGTGGCGCTGGTGCCGATCACGGCGATCTCGCCGCCCCATTCCTCGCTCTGCAGGCCGTTCTCGGCGAGCTGGCGCAGGACCTTCTGCTTATCGATGCCGGGCTTGTCGATCTTGTTCATCGCGACGATCACCGCGACGCCGGCGGCCTTCGCATGGTTGATCGCTTCGACGGTCTGCGGCATGACGCCGTCGTCGGCCGCGACCACGATCACCGCGACGTCGGTCACCTGGGCGCCGCGGGCGCGCATCTCGGTGAACGCCTGGTGGCCGGGGGTATCGATGAAGGTGACATCCAGGCCCGAGGCCGTGGTGACGGTGTAGGCGCCGATGTGCTGGGTGATGCCGCCGGCCTCGCCGGCGGTGAGGTTGGTCTTGCGGATCGCGTCCAGGAGCGAGGTCTTGCCGTGGTCGACGTGGCCCATGATGGTGACCACCGGCGGACGCGGCGCGAGATCCTCGGCCTTGTCCTCGATCGCGGCGGCCTGCTCTTCGACCTCGGCGACGACGTCCTTGGCCAGCTTGATGGTGACGGTCTTCTTGAATTCCTGGGCGAGCAGCTCGATCGCGTCCTTCTCGAGGACGCTGTTGATGTTCGCCATGACGCCGGCCATGAACAGCTTGGCGATGACGATCGATGCCTTGACGCCGGCGGCTTCGGAGAACTCGCGCAGCGTGCACGGCAGCGTGACGGTGAACTCGGTGACGCCCGAGATGTCCTCGTCGAGCGTGGACTTCCAGCGGCGGCCCGCCTTGCCGGCGGCTTCCTCGTCAGCGATCTCCTGCTCGGTGCGGTGATCCTTGCTGTCGCGCTTGGGACCGCGTCCGGGACGCGGAGGTCCGCCCTTGGCCGGTCCGCCGGGTCCGCGACCAGGGCCGCCGGGACGGTTGGGGCCCGGGGTCTTGGTGCGGTCGATGGGCGCGAAGCCGGGCTTCTTCTTGCTCGTGGTCTTGGCGATCTGGACGCGCTTCGCCATGTCGAGATTGCGCGCGATGTTGGCCTGGATGAGTTTGCGCCGGTCCTCGGCGCTCAGCGACGGATCCGAGCCGGCCGCGGCGGGCTTGTAGTCCGCGGGCGCAGTCGGCTTGGGAATGGCCTTGGTGCTGTGGTCGGCCGCCTCGTGCGTGGCCTTGGCCAGGCTCGCGAGCTTGGAGCCGAGACCCTTGATCTTGCTGACGGCCTCCGGACGCGGTTCGATCTTTTCAGGAGCGGCGGTCGCCGGAGCAGTGGTCTCGGCCGCGCGGGCCTGCTTCTGCTGCTGCGGTGGCTGCTCGGTCGGCGCATCGCTCGGCTGCTGGCCGGTGCGCGCCTGCGGCACGGCGGGTGCGGCGGCCTGGATGGCGGCGGCGGCGGCTTCGTCGGCGTCGACGCCCTGCTGACGGATGGCGGCGAACTCGGCCGCCATGCGCTTGGATTCGGATTCGCGGCGCTGGAGCTCCTGCTCGGCCGAGATGCGGGCTTCCTCGGAGTCCTTGCGGACGCGCTCCTCGGTTTCGACACGCACGCGCTCGGCCTCGATCTCGGCGGCCAGCCGCGCTTCCTCGTCGACGCGGCGGCGCTCGAGCTCGACGTGGTGCTTGACGCGCTCGCCGGCGATCTTGGTCTCTTCGAGCTTCTTCTTGCTCTCGGCCTCTTCAGCGACCTTCTTCTTGCGCGTCTCGGCGGCCTTCTTGGCGGCCAGCGAGCGCTTGTGCTTCTCTTCGAATTCCTTGGCGATGATCGGCGTGAACGGCTTGCCGTCGGCGGTCTCGAGACCATCGCAGGCGAGGATGCGCGCCACCTCGGTGGGCTTGAGAACCGTATCCTTGCCCTGCTTCAGAGGGATGGACAGATCCTGTTCGACGACCTCTTGGAGGAGGTCGGCTTCCAGGTTGTACTCTTGGGCCAGCTCGCTGAGCTTCATAGTCAGAGGTCTCTCAGGTACGCTTCAAGCGGGTTCGACAGGATGGGCAGGGGGGACTGCGGGCAAGTAGACAGGGGTCATTGCGGAGCTTGGACGTTCACCGGGCTGTCCGGGGTCAGGGGGATGCCGGCGGTGGCGTTGGCGGCGGCGGCTTCCGCCTCGGCGGCGGCGACCGCGCGCGCGATCTCGTCCGCGGCTTCGCGCTCGACCTGCTTGCGCCGATCGATGATCATGTCGCGCTCGGCCTTCTGCTCGGGGTTCAGCAGCTCGTTGGCGCGCTCGACCAGCTTCTTGGCCGCCTCCAGCTCGATCTTGTGCTCTTCCAGGGCCTCGACGATGCGTTCGGCGGTCTGCGCCGCGAGCGCGGCCAGCGAGTCGAGGTGATTGTCGAGGAAGGTCTCGCGCAGGAAGTCGTCCATCAGCCCCGCGTCGATCAGCTGCTGCAGCTGCTCGCTGCCCGAGCTTCGCGCCTTGGCCGCGTTCTCTTCCGACATGACGTCGATCTTGTAGCGGGTCAGGCGCGCCGACAGGCGGACGTTCTGTCCGGCCTTGCCGATGGCGAGCGGCAGCTGGTCCTGGCTGACGACCACGCGCGCGCGGTCGCGGAAGTGGTCGTAGCTGATGCGCAGCACGCGCGCCGGCTTGAGCGAGTTCTCGATGAACTGCGCCGGATCCTCGGCCCACGGGATGATGTCGATCTTCTCGCCGCCGAGCTCGTCGGTGACCTTGGTGATGCGCGAACCGCGCATGCCGACGCACGAGCCGACCGGGTCGATGCGGGGATCGGTAGTGGCGACCGCGATCTTGGTGCGGCGACCGGGCTCGCGCACGATGCCCTTGATCTCGATCAGGCCGTCGGCGATCTCGGGGATCTCGGCCTTGAACAGCTCCTTGACGAAATTCGAGTGGGTGCGCGAGAGCACGATGCGCACGCGTTGATCCTTCTTGCCCACCGACAGCACATAGGCGCGCACGACGGAACCGGGCCGGTAGACCTCGCCGGGGATCTGCTCCTCTTTGGGCAGGATCGCCTCGGTGCGGCCGAGCGAGACGATGATCATGCCGCGCTCTTCGCGCATCACGGTGCCCGAGGTCACGGTGTGCTCGCGCGTCGCGAACTCCTCGTAGATGACGTCGCGCTCGGACTCCTTGAGCGCCTGCACGAAGACCTGCTTGGCGATGTTGGCGACGATGCGCCCGAGCTCTTCCAGGTTGACCGGCTTGTCGTCCTCGAAGGCGCGGATCTCTCCGGTCTCGCGGTCGATGGTCAGGGTGAAGTCGCCCTCGGCGTCGAAACGCTTCTGCGCGGCCTGCATGAGCGCGCGCTCGATGTGGTCGAGGATGAGGTTCTTGTCGAGTCCTCGTTCACGAGCGAGGGTGTCGACGCGTTGCAGCAGCATGGTGCCGTTCATTGGGGGTCCGTGGCGTTCAGGATCGGTGCGGCTGGGGAACCGGTTGGAATGCGGTGCAACCAGGGGATGAAAAAAGCGTGAGCCAGGCGGCCCACGCTCGGTAGAGGCACCGATAGTGAGGGTCGAAAGGGTAGGATCAGCGGTGCAGGGGTCAAGCAATTTGCCCGGAGTTTCTCCGTCTTCCCAGCGCCGCTCAGTGCGGTTGCGGCAGCGCGGCGGCCCCGGTGCCGGCGGGCACCGCGATCCACATCCAGCGCACGCCCCAGCGCCGCGCCTGCTGGTGGTCGGTGAAGCGCAGGTCGATGTGGAAGCGGCCCCTACGCGCATCCTCGCGCATCGCGCCGCCGGTGTCGTCGACGTCGGCGATGCCGTAACCCGGAACGTAGAGGTTGTAGCGGTACGGCATCAAACCCGGATCGACGGCGATCCCGAACGGATAGCTGCGCACATCGCGGTTGGTCGAGGTGTGGCCGCTGGCGTTCGGCCCGCAGCAGATCGTGCACGGGCAGTAGCCGGTGGTCAGCACGTGCGCCCACGCCATCCCCGGCGGCGGCGGCGTCACCGGCTTCGGCATGCCGCCGCGGTCGATCAGCACGTGGATCACTTCGCTGTTGGCCCAGCCGATCAGCACGCCGACGGCGAGTCCGAGGCACAGCAGGCGCAGCCCCGTCGGCCGGGTACGGGCGTCGCGCAGGCCGGCGGTCGTCCACCAGCTGAAGCGGCAGGACCAATTGACGACGCGCCGGACGAACAGCCAGAGCAGGCGCAGGATGCGGTCGGTCTTGGTCATCGACGTACTATCGGCGGTCTCCCTGGAGGAGCCAGGTGCCTGGCGAGGCGCCTCACGTCACGTGGTCATCCTCGCTGCCACGCCGGCGCTCTGCGCAGTACGGGTTCGAGCGCGTCCAGCATCGGTCCATACGCCTGCAGCAGCCCGTTGGTCGCGCATTCGACCTCGGCCAGGGAACGAACGCGGGTCAGGCTGTCGCGGTCGCCGGACCCTGTGGCGTGGAGCCCATCATCCAAGCGATAGACGACGATACCGTGGAGGGAGGGACATTGGAGGACACATACTCCCGGAACATCTATTGGCTTCAGATCCCGTCACCTTGCCGTGACCAATCCTCCTGACCCCGGCTTGCTTTGACCAGCTTGGGGAAGCGAGTGTGTGTCCTGGGATTTCTGTCCTTTTCGTTTGAGTTTCCTTAGGAATTAAGATCCTTACTTCCCCCATGCGAGAGATCGTCTCCTTCACCCTTCTTTTAACCTTTGGTGCGACCGCGATGCCTGCGGCCGAGTTGCCAGCCGACTATCGGCAAGGCGAAGAAGCCATTTTGCAGGGGGATATTGGAACCGCAGGCCGCATCGCGCTCCGTCTGAGATCTGGTACGGATCCAGACAAGATGGCCCTCGGTCTCGTACTTGCTGCTGAAATAGCATTCAAGAGGGGTGGCCCAGCCGCGGCGCTATTGACGCTCCGTCCCCTCGAGGACCAAGCGGAGCGGCTCGGAGCATTAGATGCTAACGTTCAGCTGGCGGTGGCGAAGGCTCGAGCACAGGCTGGTGATTGGGCTCATGCACTGGAAATCTGCAATTCGGTTGGAGCCGCTCATACCGGCATGACTCGTGCGCATGCCGCCGTCGCGGCAGCTGACATTCTATCGGCGATGCAACAATGGGACCAAGCGCTGGAGCGATTGCGGCTCGCGTCTGCCGCGACTTGGCAGGCAGACATCTCTCATGTCGAGGGTGATTACTCTTGGGAAATTGAGCAGAAACGTCGCCGCATTCAGGGAGTCCTGGATATCAACACGCATGGAGCCGGTTTTTATTGGTTCGTACTGGCGCAGCGCGCGCGCCTTGAAGCCAAGGATTACTCCAAAGCGCGGGATGCCTATGGACATCTGCTCGACTGTGCCGCGAGGAATCGCGACCACATCACGATCGTGATCACCTCACCGGATGACCCGCGGATTGAACAATTGCCAGTTGCTCCGGTCTATGAGGAAGCGGCGCGCTTTTATCACGCAGCCTGCCAGATGGCATTGGCAAACATTGCCGATGGTTCGAAAGAGCTGCAGGCCATCACCGCGGGGACGCAATCGAATCACTACTACGGCGAATCTTATCGTCTGCTCGGTGATGCTGCACTGGAATTCTCTGGTGATGCGTTGGGAGCCGAACGCTGCTACACGGCAGCTATCGCGTGGTTCGATGACATTCGCCAGCATCCACTGAGAGGTGCTGCGCCTCAGGTTCCAGCTCAGTCGCAGGATGCCACTCGACCTGCAGCGACCATGCGTGCGAAAACGGACTGGGGCAACACCGATTGGTTTCAAGCGTCGCCCGAGCAGGTTTACAATTCCGATACCTGCCCCTGGTATCTCAGTTATCAAATCATGCTGGCGCAAACGCGTCGAGCTCTCTGTCACTTCCTCAACGGAAAAACCCAATCCGCAGTAAATGACTTGGAGATCATCACCGCGACAGACCCGTTAGACGCCGACCTCACGGCCAAATGTATGCCGAGCAACTATAGGCGGCTGCACGATGACTTTCAGCAGAAGCGGTTGTACGCGACGGTGCCAGAATTGTCGCAATTCTCCGGTAAGTCGCTTGTAGCTGTCGCTCTCGCCGACTTCGCATTCGAAATGGAGAATTGGGGCGATGCTCGGACTGGGTACGATCGACTCTTGGGCGCTGCCACGAAATTGCCTACGGGAGCGCGAGCGTACCTCACCTATGCCCTGGCTGAATGCGATGTCTTCCAAGGAAAGCGCGATGAGGCGAAGCAGCGCCTTGCGCCATTTCATGCTGAGTTCTTAGGCAGTCCCTCGTGGCCGCGCGCGATAATTCTGGAAGCGAGTCTCGATCCATCATCCAACCGCTATACACTCCTCGAGAGCGTCATCGCCAAGTATCCCAACTCAGAGTACAGTCGCGAGGCTCTGCTGAAAATTGGGCAGAATCACTTCGTGTGCGGTGAGAACCAGCTTGCATTGCAGATTTTTAAGAGACTTCAGAGCGAAGCGGCCGGAACGGTTTACGACCACGGGGCCTCTTCCTACATCAATTACATTCATTCTCAGGGGAACACACCGTGAATGCAAACTACCTTCTCTCTCTGGCGCTTCTCGTAGCGTTCACGCTACCGGGTGCTGCTGAAACGATTCAGAAGGAGGTCACAGTCCCTCCTCCGAATTTTGGAGAAGTGGACTTCGGTACGGTATGCCCCGGAGATGTCCTGATTTTGATCGTCAGGAGTCCATGTGGGATCACCTCCGCAGCCGCATCGGGCGGTGGGTTCACGGGGGGCATCGAAGGTAATTTTGCTAAATTCACGGCGATGATCTCCGATACTGATTCCGGTGTGCACATGGGCAATTTCATGGGCACGTATCGTCCATGTCCTGGCGATGGCCCACCCGTCATTCCAAACTGGGAAGGCGCGTCCAAGGCCGACGTCGAGAGCGTCGCGATCCTGTCAGCGGACATCTGCGAGGACCAGATCAAGACGCACATCTGCGGCCCTGGGCAAGTGCTCTTACAGGTTATAGGCGCGGGGGGTCCAGTAACCTTAATCAACGAACGACGTATCCGAGGAAATTTCACAGACAGCTTCAAGCCGAAGGCACTGGCGGAAGGCATCTATACACAGATTAAGCTGACCTGGACCCCAGACTCCGGATCGCCCATCGTTAAGACGAAAGATTATAAATTCGAGAACCTCGGATTATACCGTCATTCTCAATATAATCGCCCCGATGAATCGGACCCGACGTGCGCAGGCGACCCTGTGGATGTGTGCTTCACCACCGCAGCATGTAAATACACCCACGGAACCCTCACGAGTACGTTCCGTTCATTCCTCGATCTGAACGGATCCGGCACGACTCCAGACCATGGAATGGTCCAACCAGAAGCGTTTTGCATAACTAAGAAAAATTTGCAAAAATTTCCCCCTCCGCCGGAATGCGTGGGTGACCCGACTTATCGCGGAAATACACAGCCAAAAACAAAGTGCGAGGGCGTTGCTACGGGGTCTACGGTCGCAGTTGGCGACAACGGTAAGCTCAAGTGCGGAGACACCATCTGCATCGATCCAGGTGGCAGCAAGCTCCACAAGACCGTCAATGATCGCTGCCCGGCCTGCACAGGAAAGAAACAGATCGATAATTTCACCACGGCAGGTACGTGCGGCAACATCAATGATCTCGGTAATTTTGTAACCATCAAGCTCCTCCAGTAGGAAGGCCTATTCGTGCTCAAGGTAACCGCGCCCATCCTCCTCATGCAGGCTCTGGCATTCGCGTCAGGCGCGAGCGGCGCTGATGGAGACGACGGAAAGGCTCAACCCCGCGAAATTGCGAAGAACGATACTTACGTCGTTTCTGTCACTGGCGTAGAGCCGTGCTCAGCGTGCCCAAGCAAACTCGCGCTCGGCATCGAGGTTGTTGATAGTCGCCGGAAACAAACCATCGCCACTGTGGTGAAGGAGGGATTTGGGGAAAATTCTCCTCCGACCATGCGCGCGGCCATTGTTGGGGATCGGGTGGCGCTTATTGGCGAGGGCCTTCAAGGCGATCGCATTGCCGTTCTCCAATTGACGCCCCCGGTAAAGGAGGTCTTCGCGACGAGATGCTATCATCCGACACTCTCGCCGGATGGCAGCCGTGTCATTTTCGAAAGTTGGCAGGAGCGTTATACACCCACATCCCAGACAGCAGTCTATAGTGCCGTCGATGCGTCGCAGGATCCTCCCGCATTGATCGTTCTGCATCCCGTTGCCAACGCGATCGAACAGGATCCCCAGCCCTACGTCGAGACGTTCGACAATCGTGAGATTTTGGCTTCGCCCATTGTCTGGTCAAAGGACGGCACCCGAGCAGCCCTATTAGAACGCATCGGTGAGAAAAATGAATTTTACACCGTAATCTTGTTTCCCGGAAAAGATCAGAAGCGGCACTCGATCAGTCAGCGTATTCCGTTGCGGAACCTTCTAAAGCCAGGACTGAAGGATATCCCGGAGGATGTTCGATTCTCATGTGACGCCCTCACGTGGGTGGATGCTGGCCATATACGTGTTCAATTGACGGATGCGACGTATTGGAAAGAGAATCCTTTGACCATAGCCGTTCCTTCAGAGACCGGCGCCGGCGTCGATGTGCCTGGCGGACAGGCGGCGCGACCTTTGAAAGTTGTTCTCGACCCAGTGAAGTTGGATTTCGGCACTCTGAAGAAGGAGGCACTCGCTCACAAAGACATCGTCATTAAAAATGATGAGAAGGATGTCCTGAACATTATTCGCGTCTCGTCCAGCTGCCCGTGCATGTCATTCGGAACGATTGACCGGATTATCAAGCCAGCCTCCGATGGGATGATCCGTGTGTTTCCGGACACCCTGAACGTAAAGGGAAAGTTCCACGCGGTGATCACCGTTCTTTATTCAGTCGGAGATGACAACGGAGAATCAACCATCATCGTTGATGGCGCGGTTGACGCGGACTGACGGCAATTCACAAATTCACACAGCACAATTCTGAATCTCAAAGCACGTTCGATGGCCAGGCTACCGCTCAATGATTAAATTGGTTACTTCCCTCCCGAGCAGTTGCAGCCGCACTCATGCTGCGCACCGGACCTGCGGTCGAGGACGGCGTTGGTTGCATGCGAGCGTGAGCAGCCGGTCGGGCAGTGTCGCCTCTCGCGCGTTGCGCGCGTGATCGTCCTTG
>JACDEN010000418.1 GCA_013816415.1 Planctomycetota bacterium | reverse complement strand
GTTGTCGGTGCCGCCCGAGACCACCTGCCAGCCGCTGGCGAGGAAGGTCTCGGCCATGACGCGGGCGGAATCCTTCACGCGCTTCATGTAGTCGTTGAATTCCGGCTTGAGCGCTTCGCCGAACGCGACCGCCTTGGCGGCGATCACGTGCATGAGCGGTCCGCCCTGGATGCCGGGGAACACGCGCGAGTTGACCTTCTTCGCGTGTTCGGGCGAGCGCGAGAACACCATGCCGCCGCGCGGGCCGCGCAGCGTCTTGTGGGTGGTGGTCGAGACGAAGTCGGCGTGGCCGAACGGCGTCGGATGCAGGCCCGCCGCGACCAGGCCGGCGATGTGCGCCATGTCGACGAACAGCAGGGCGTTCGCCTTCTTGGCGATCGCCGCGAAGCGCACGAAATCCAGGGTGCGGCTGTAGTTCGAGGCACCGGCGATGATCATCTTGGGTTGGAATTCCAACGCCTGGCGCTCGAGCGCGTCGTAATCGATGACCTGCGCCTCCTTGGTCACGCCGTAGGAGGCGATGGTGTAGTCGAGTCCCGAGAAGTTCAGCTTGTAGCCGTGGGTCAGGTGGCCGCCGTGGTCGAGGCTCATGCCCAGGACCTTGTCGCCCTTGGCCAGACCCGCCGCCAGGTAGACCGCCATGTTCGCCTGCGAGCCGGAATGCGGCTGGACGTTGCAGCTGTAGTCGGTCTTGAACAGCTGCCGCGCGCGCGCGATCGCCAGCTCTTCGACCTTGTCGACTTCTTCGCAGCCGCCGTAGTAGCGTTTGCCGGGATATCCTTCGGCGTACTTGTTGGTCAGCACCGAGCCCTGCGCTTCGAGCACCGCGCTCGAGACGATGTTCTCGGACGCGATCAGCTCGATGGTGTACTGCTGGCGATCCCACTCCGCCTGCACGATGCGCGCGACGTCGGGGTCGACCTGGGCGAGCGGGCGCGGTGCGGTGTGGCGCTGCGAGGGAGAGCTCTGGGACATGGGCGTTCCTTTTTCAGTCGAATCCCGAACGGATCGGGAGTCGGTCCGGCGATGCGGACGGTTCATGGACTGCCCAGGCGCGCGGCGACGGTCCGCAGTCGCGGACCCCGGGGACTCCATCGCGGTTCTCCGCGTCGACCGCACGGGCGGTCCAGCGCCAGTCGTCCCCGGCGAAAAGGAGTCTGGCTCGCAGCGGAAGCGCTCAAGCGGCAGGTCGACCGCGATGCCCGAGGACGGCTCGCAGGAGATGGACTTTGCGCGGTCGCGGCTAAGGTCCGCGCCAGGAGCCACCCATGATTCTGCGCGCACTCGCCGTCTCCTGCATCGCCGTCCTCGCCTGCGGCCTCTCGGGGTGCGGCGAAACCCGGACGCTGTCCCTGACCTACGTCAAGAAGGACTCATCCGAGTCGAAGATGCTCCAAGACGCCGACGACCTGAAGCGCACCGGCGGCGTCAAACAGGTGCTCCCGCAGATCGACAGCGCGAACACCATCACGCTGGTGTTGAACGTCGACGAGGACGACAGCGCCAAGGGCCGCCAGAAGGCGCTCGATCTGGGATACGCCCAGGTCCGCAACTAGCGTCCCCGGGATCAGCCGCCGGCGCGGGCGGTCGCCGCCTCGAGCTCGGGCAGATCGGCGTACTTCAGCAGCTCGCGCACCACGATGTCGTAGATGTGACGCGAATCGTAATGACGCGCGCCGACCCAGTCGGCGAAGCTCGCCATGCCGTCGACCACCTCGCACGAGCGGATGCGCGGGTCGAGGACCGCCGCCAGTCTGCCGTACACCCCCTCGCGTCCGTGCGCATAGATGCGCAGGTCCGCCGCGTCGACACCCGGCCACTGATGCGCCAGCTCCACCGCGCGCAGCGTGTCGTAGGCGCGCATGAGCGCGAGATCGTCGTCGAGGAAATGCAGATCGGTGCACAGCTTGTGCAGCTTGCCGAAGGGGTCGGAGCTGTTCGGCGCAGACAGCGGGCCGACGCCGCTGGTGTTCAGCACCAGCACCGCGCGTCCGCTGGCGCATGTGGCATGGAGCCAGTCCCCGTGCGCTTGCAGCGACCTGGTGCCGTCACGCCACACCGCGATGGTAATCGGCAGCGAGGTGCCGGCGAAACGATGGTGGCGGAACAGCAGGCCGTGATTCAGCAGCTTGACCTGCGACCACCACAGCGCGCCGGTGGCCACTAGCTCCTCGTGCTGCATCTCGCCGTACAGCCGCGGATTGAGCTCGCACGGCGTGCGCTCGCGCATGACCCGGCCGCGCAGCCACTCGACCGCGGCCTTGCGAGAGCCGCTCTGCTTGCGCGCCTGGGCGAGCTGCGCCAGGCGATCACGGTTCTCGTCGGCGACTGATCGCGCGTCAGGAAAACGGTCGCGGACATGCCCGGTCGGCGTGCACCACAGGCGCTCGGGCGGAAACGGGGTGATGGCTGCCGGATCGACCGTCACCTCGCGCCCGAGCAGGTGCCGCGAGAAGAACGCCGCCGAGGCCTGGGCCAGCTTGGGCGTGTAGTTGTGGACGTTCTGATCCTCGACCAGATCGAGGTTCGCTGGCTTGCCCAGCATGTCCCATAGACGACGGCAACGCCCGACGGTTTCACGCGTGCCTTCGATCGGGAAGAAGTCGTAGGTGACCGCCAGGACGCGCACCGGCTTCGGCGCCATGGTCAGCAGGATGTCCTCGTGGTCGAAGCCGTTGGCGGAAAAGCCCGGCCAGATCTGCTCGGCGTCCTGCGCGCCGCCAGAGTGCATGTAGGTGCGGCGGTTCATGATGAAGGTGCCGGGAGCGGCTGCGGCGATGCGCGGATCGGCGAGCATCATCATCGAGGTCTGGGTGCCGCCGCCGGAATTCCCGGTGACGCCGATGCGCTCGGGATCGACCTCCGGTCGGCTGCGCAGATAGTCGATGCCGCGCATCGAGTCGTGGAGGAAATACCGGGCGATGCCGTCGCCGAGCGGCAGGCACTGCGCACCAGCGTAATCGTGCTCGACGCATCCCCACTCCACCGTCGACTCGCTCTCGAGCCCTTTTTCGCGGTAGCCGATGCGCTCGCCCTGTCCGATCGGATCCTGGGCGAGCACGATCAATCCGGCCTTCACCAGGCAGTGGCATACCAGCTGGTATTGCGGCCAATGCTTCGCTTCGCGTGCGTGCCCGCAGAGGAATTGCACCGCGCCGCGCGGAGCGGTGAGGCCGTCGGGCAGGTAGAGCACCGCGGTGACATAGGTCTTCGGCCGCGACTGGAAGATGATCTTCTGCACCCGGAAGCCGTCGCCGCGCTCCTCGCCCACCACCTGCGCATTCAGCGGCGTGTCCATCGCCGGCAGACCGCCGAGGCTGGCGATGAACTGCTCACGCACGCGCTTCTGACGCGCTTCGAGCGCGGCCCGGTCCTTGATGGCATCGCGCGCCGCATCGCCCGCAGCGAACGCCCGTTCCGATCGCGCATAGACATGCTCCCGCAGCTGCGGCTGCGCGTCGTACATCCACGGGGAATGGCCTTCGAGATCGGACAGGTACATGCGCGTATTCCTCGGTGGGTGACCTGCGATGGTACCAGGGGTCGACCTCGGACAAGACGCGCATGGCTAACGGAGGCGTCGCCGCCGTTGCCCAGGCGCGGGAGGCGCTACCGTGCGGACACACGCGCTGGTAGCTCAACTGGATAGAGCATCAGACTTCGAATCTGAGGGTTGGAGGTTCGAATCCTCTCCGGCGCGGCTTTTGGTTTCGAGGGGGCTCACGGGGCGAGGCGCGGCCGGGGTTGATTGTACCCCTGCGCTCGCCCCTCCGCCCCCTCGGGCTCCCC
>JACDEN010000417.1 GCA_013816415.1 Planctomycetota bacterium | reverse complement strand
GGTCGGACCCAGGAACATGAAGGAACCGATCGGCCGGTTCGGGTCCTGCAACCCGGCGCGGGCGCGCCGCACCGCGGTCGAAACCGCCTTCACCGCTTCCGCCTGACCGACCACGCGCTTGCCGATCTGCTGCTCCATCTTGAGCAGCTTTTCGCGCTCGCCCGCGAGCATCCGCTCGACCGGCACCCCGGTCCAGCGGCTGACCACCTCGGCGATGTCGTCGGGACCGACCGATTCGCTGAGCAGCCGGCTCTCGCCGGCGTCGCCGGCGGCGGCGGACGCCACCAGCGTGCGTTCGAGCTCCGGGATGGTGCCGTAGCGCAGCTCGGCGACCTTCGCGAGATCGTACTGCCGCTCGGCCTGCTCCATCTGCTGCTTGGCGTCCTCGAGCTGCTGACGCAGTCCGCGCCGCTCGTCGACCTGGCATTTTTCGCGCTGGTAGCGCGCATTGAGCACCGACAGCTCCTCGCGGATCCGCGATAGCTCTTCGCGCACCTTGACCAGGCGCGCCTTCGACGCGGGATCGCCCTCGCGCGCGAGCGCGGTGGCCTCGACCTCGAGCTGGAGCTGGCGGCGATTCAGCTGGTCGATCTCGGCCGGATGGCTGTCGAGCTCGACGCGGGTGTTGGCGCACGCCTCGTCGACCAGATCGATCGCCTTGTCGGGTAGGAAGCGATCCGCGATGTAGCGGCTCGACAGCTCGGCCGCGGCGACCAGCGCGGCGTCCTGGATGCGCACGCCGTGGTGTGCCTCGTAGCGCTCGCGCAGACCGCGCAGGATCGACACCGTGTCCTCGACCGACGGCTCGCCGACCTGCACCGGCTGGAAGCGCCGTTCGAAGGCGGCATCCTTCTCGACGTGCTTGCGGTACTCGTCGAGCGTGGTCGCGCCGATGCAGTGCAGCTCACCGCGCGCCAGCATCGGCTTGAGCAGGTTCGCCGCGTCCATCGCGCCTTCGGTTTTGCCCGCGCCGAGGAGCTGATGCATCTCGTCGATGAAGAGGATGATCTTGCCGTTCGACGCCTTGACCTCGTCGAGCACGCCTTTGAGGCGCTCCTCGAACTCGCCGCGGAATTTCGCACCGGCGACCAGTCCGCCGAGATCCAGCGCGATCACCGTGCGGTCCTTGAGCCCTTCGGGCACGTCGCCTTTGACGATGCGGTTGGCGAGGCCTTCGACGATCGCGGTCTTGCCGACGCCCGGCTCGCCGATCAGCACGGGATTGTTCTTGGTGCGACGCGAGAGCACGCGGATGATCCGGCGGATCTCCTCGTCGCGGCCGATCACCGGATCGAGCTTGCCCGCGCGCGCGTCGGCGACGAGATCGCGTCCGTACTTGGTGAGCGCGTCGTAGCTCGATTCCGCCTGGTCGTTCTGCACCGTCCGGCCCTTACGGACCTCGTCGACGGTGCGCGCGAGCACCGCCTTGCCCAGGCCATGGCTTGAGAACACTGCGCCCACCGTGCGTTCGCCCGCGAGCGCGATCAGCACGTGGTCGATGGCGAGGTGGCTGTCGCCGCGCTTCTTCTGTTCGGCCTGGCCGGTCTGCAGCACGCGCATCAAGTCGGGGCCGATGCCGATCTGCGACGGGGGCGGGTTCTGACGCGGGATCGCTGCGACCAGCTTCTCGAGCGCCGCCGCGATCGCCGCGGGATCGGCAGCGGCCTTGAGGGCGATATGGCGGGCGAGGCCGTCGCCATCCTGGAACAGGGCGGCCCCGAGATGCGCGGGCTCGACCGCCGCATGCTGCGACGAGGTCGCGCGTTCCTGCGCGGCCACCAGCGCCGCACGGCACTTCTCGGTGAAGGTGTTCGGATCCAGCATGGGAAGCTCCCGGGGTCGAGGTCGTCACCACCTTCACCTTCTACCACTGAAGCGCGGCGCATGCCAACCGGCGGTGGCGAAAGCGGGTCTTTTTGACTTGGCGGAGGGCCATCGTCGAGTCGGATGAAGCGGTGGCGACCATGGAAGCCGCTTCCTATGGTAGCGGCTCCGATGGTTAAAATCCCGCGTTCTCTGCCCACGCTGCGACGGCGATGACCACCACCCAGACACGGTTCCGGGTCATCGCCCACCGCGGCGATTCCACCACCCATCCCGAAAACACGCTGGCCGCACGCCGCGGCGATCCGGGTCGTCGCCGACGAGATCGAATGCGATATGCCTGCCCACGCGGTTCCAGACCCCCGACGGCAAACCCTTCATCACCATCGAAGCGCTGTCGGTGGAATGATCCGGTCCTGAGCCTCGGGTCGAGCCGGCGCGTGCGTCGCACCGCGGCTCGCGGCGATGAAAGCGCGTGATTCGCCGGCCGGCGGCGCGACCATGCCGGCGGCATGGATCATCCCCCCACCCTGCGCTTCATCACCGGCGAGAACGCCGGACACATGGTGCTGATCGAGAAGCCGCGAGTGGTGCTCGGACGCAACGAGACCGCCGACGTGACGGTGGCCGACGTCAAGACCAGCCGCGAGCATGCCGCCATCTCGAGTCGCGACGGATCATGGTGGGTCGAGGACCTGAAATCGCGCAACGGCACCCTGCTCAATGGCAACGCGCTGGTCTCCTCCGCCCAGCTGCGGTCGGGCGATCGCATCAAGATCGGGCTGATCGAACTCGAATTCGACATCGTCGCGGCGCCGGCGGTCGGAACCAGGCTGACCGTGGTCGAGGGTCCGCTCGCCCCGGCGGAACGGCCGATCGCCTCGACGCTGGCGGTGATCGGCAGGGGCGGCTCGACGATCGACATCGGCGCCGACGCGGCTGGGGCCGAGCACGCCCAGATCCGGCTGCGCGAAGGAGCCTGGCGGCTGCGGCCGTGCGATCCGGGCTGCAAGACCTGGCTCAACGGCGATCCCGTCGGCGTCGAGGTGCGCATCAAGACCGGGGACCGCATCCGCATCGGTGCCACCGTCCTCGAATTCATCGACGGCCGCATCGACCAGCTCGGCGGCCAGTCGATCGACGACTACACCCTGGCCACGCGCATCGGCGCGGGGACCCTCGGCGTGGTCTACCGCGCCCGTGATTCCAAGGGTGCGCCGATCGCGATGAAGCTGCTCGATCCGGCGCTGCGCGACGACGGCGGCGCGGTCGCTCGCTTCATGAACGGCGCGCGCTACCAGAGCCGCATCGATCACCCCGGCGTGGTCAAGGTGCTGAAGGTCTCGCAATCGGGCCCGCTGCCCTCCGCGGCCATGGAGTGGATCCCCAACGGGTCGCTCGCCGACAAGCTGGCGGCGAAGGAGCGCCTGAACGTCAAGCAATGGCTGTCGATGGCCAAGGACATCGCCGCCGCGATGACCGCCGCCGAGGCGCAGCGCGTCTATCACCACGGTCTGCGCCCGCGCAACATCCTGTTCGACGCCAAGGGCGCGGCGCTGGTCAGCGACTTCGCGATGAGCGCGCCCTTCGATCCGCTGCATCCGTCCGAGGGCGGCGATTCGCGCTGGATCTCGCCCGAGGAGGCCGGCGGTTCCGCTGCCGACGGCCAAGCCAACCAGTTCAGCCTCGGCCTCATCCTCTATCACTGCATCACCGGCAAGGCGCCGTTCGGCGAGGGCGACCACGCGACCGTGGCCAATGCGCGCATCGGCGGCGCGCTGCCGACCCTGCGCTCGATCGATCCCGATGTGCCGCAGGCGGTCGAGAACCTGATCGGCCGGCTGCTCGCGCGCACCCGCGCCGACCGCTTTCCGGATTGGAGCGCGGCACGCGCCCAGATCGAAGCGGCCCTCGCCGGCAAGGACGTGGCAGCGCCGGCGTCAGGAACGTCGGTGCTCGGAGCGCGGC
>JACDEN010000416.1 GCA_013816415.1 Planctomycetota bacterium | reverse complement strand
GAACCGCCCCGATGTCCCGAAACTCCCGCCAGCAGCACCGTGCCGTGCCGGAATCCCGGATTCACCAGCGCCTCACCGAATGCCCTGGCGCTCTCGAACCGATCGGCCGGCAATTTTTCCAGCGACTTGGCAACCGCGGCGGCAACATTCGGCGGCACCGCCCTCCGCAGCCTGGTAACCGGTGCGGCCTCCTCGGTCACGATCTTCATGATGATCTGCTGCGCCGAGGCACCGGTGTGCGGCGGATTGCCGGCGAGCATCTCATAGAGCACGCTGCCGAGCGAGTAGACATCGCTCCGCGCCGTGATCTCCTTCTCGGCGGTGGCCTGCTCCGGGCTCATGTAGTGCGGCGTGCCGAGCGACATGCCGGTCTCCGTCATCCGGCCGCCGGCCGCGGCGCTCAACGCCAGCGCGATGCCGAAGTCGGCCACCATCGGCCGGCCGTCGTGCAGCAGGATGTTCTCCGGCTTGATGTCGCGGTGGACCACGCCCCGGCGGTGGGCGTAGTCGAGGGCGTCGGCCACCGCCGTGGTGATCCGGACCGACTCCTCGATGCCGATCTGCGTTTCGCGATCGAGCTTGGCCCGCAGCGTCTCGCCGTCGATGAACGGCATCACGTAGTAGAGAAAACTGTCGGCCGTGCCGGAGTCGAAGAGCGGCAGGATGTGGGGATGCTGCAGGCTCGCCGTGGTCCTGATCTCGACCACGAACCGCTCGGCGCCGATCACCGCCGCCAGCTCGGGCTTGAGGACCTTGAGCGCGACCTGGCGATCGTGCTTCAGGTCGTGCGCCAGATAGACGGTGGCCATGCCCCCCTGGCCCAGCTCCCGCTCGATGGTGTAGCGGTCGGAGAGGGCGTTGGAGAGGCGGTCGAGCGGCTGGGCCATGCACTACTCCCGGTGGAGATCCCCATTAAGGTAGCCCCGCGCCAGTGCCGTGGCGGGTTGCATTGCGTCCATGTCGGGGTAGCGTTCAACCGGCGTGGAGCGCGGGCCGTATTCCTCACGCAGCGGAGCAAGCAAGCATGACAACGGTCATGGTCATCCTGCAGGTGGCGGCGGCACTCGGACTCCTGAACGTATGGCTGCTGCGATTCAGTCAGCGCACGAGCTATCGTGGTGGCGACGCCCGCACGATGGTGGAAGAATTCGCCGCCTATGGGCTGCCGGCGTGGTTCACCTACGTGATCGGGTCATTGAAGATCGGGGCAGCGATCGCACTGATCGCCGGCATCTGGCTTCCTGCCCTGGTATTCCCCGCGGCTGCAGTCATCTGCATCCTGATGCTTGGCGCGCTCGCGATGCACGCCAGGATCGGCGATCCACTGAAGAAATTCCTCCCTGCGCTTGGCATGCTTGGGCTGTGCGCGGTCATCGCGTGGGGCGCGGTGCGTTGATACCCGAACCCGCGGCGGTCACCTGGCTCCCTTCAACTTCTCGGCGACGAACCGCGGAAAGTTGGTGATGACGTTCAGGTTCAAAGGAATCGGTCACGAGTCTACCCGCCCCTGAATGACGTCATTCCACCCACGGCGCAGGTTGAGCTGGTCGAGCCATCGCTCGAGCTCCGTCTGGTCCACTTGGTCGCCGCTCACGCGGAGCACGGCGCGAATGTCGCGCAGGTGTCGGTCGGAGCCGCCCATCACGAAGTACTGCAACTTCTTCACGATGACATACTCGACCGGGGCGACGGCCACCTCGTCGTCACCGATCCGCATCCAGCGCGCATGCCGGAGCGCCCACGCACCCAACTCGTCCTCGCTTCCCAAGCAATAGACATCGGCCCGGAAGGAGGTTTCATGGTGCATGATGTTGAAATGACCTAGCGCCGGGCGGGCAGCCTCCTCGGCCATGACCTCCACCGGCGGCACATAGAAATTCTCCGTGGGCCACGCGCCGGCCAGTCGGGGTGCATCTCCCACACGCAGGTCGAGCACCAGGTCGATGTCGCGGGTCAGGCGCGGCTCTCCGTAAATCACCGCGGCCACGCCACCGGTCACCAGATACGCGATCCGGAGTCGATTGAGCGGCTGGACGAAAAGTGAGATCAGATCTGGATTGGTCACGCGGACTCAAGCCGGAACAATTCCCTGACCCGCTCCTCGACCTGCTCGGGCGTCCAGCCGGGGTGCTGGGCGCGAACCCCCGACGCCTTGAACACCCACGCCTGATGCCACAATGAATGCATGACCGCCACCTTCTCCGAAGCGGTCATCCTCTTGAGGCGGGCCAGTTCCAGATCCGCGATGGAGCTCATCATCCTCGTCGTCATGGCGTGAAATGCATCCGTCGCATCAGGGCGATGAACCGTGGCTCACGGCGCAGCGGATCGTAGATCGCATCCTCCTTGAGCCAGACCAGCGACTGGGCATTGGCCGCGAAGGCCTGTTCCAGATAGTCGAGCGCCTGCCGGGTGTCCCCCTGTCCCAGATGAAAGAGCGCCAGATCGAAGGGCAACCCGCTGCCGCTGCGCGACATTTTTTTGAGGTCGGCCAGCGTGGCCAGTGCGTGTGCCTGGTCCCCGGCCTTGCCGTACGCATACGCCAGGTATGCGGTGGCGAACGACGGCGCGCCCATGGTGCGCGCCTTCTCCAGCACCGGCACCGCCTCCCGGAACCTGCCCACCTGCAGGTCGAGCACGCCCTCCGCCAGGGACGGAAAGTAGAAGGTGGGGTCGAGATCGGCCGCGCGCTGCGCCAGCGCACGGGCGGCCGGCAGGTTGTGCTGAAACTGAAATGGGATCAGGGCGTCGATCAGGATCGAGGGCGATAGCGGGTCCAGCGTCATCGCCCGCTTGCCCTCGGCGATCGCCTCGTCGAACCGCCCCAGGAACCCGAGCATCAATCCAAATTGATCGTGCGCGAATGCATAGTTGGGGTTCAGCGCGATCGCGTGCCGAAGCTCCCGCTCGCTGCCGGGCCAGTCATGCGCGAACCACGCCAGCCAGGTGCCGAGCGACGCGTGGCCTTCGGCGGCGCTGCTGTCGAGCTGCACCGCGCGCTTCGCCGCGGCCTGCGCCTTGGGGCCGGCCTCGAGCGCGCTGATGAATCCGTCGTTGAACGCCGCCCACAGATAGGCGTCGGACAGGCCAGACCACGCCGGCGCGAAGCCCGGGCTCAGCTGGACCGCCTCGTTGAACAGCGCGATCGCCTTTTCCAGGTTCTGGTCGCTGGGCCGCGCGAAGAAATAGCGCCCCTTGAGATACGCATCGTGCGCGGCGGGGTCGACCGTCGGTGCCGCAGCGAGCCGGGTCTGCTCCCCCGGCGTCAACTGGACGTTGATCGCCTCGGCGATGGCCGAGGCCAATTCCGCCTGCAGCGCGAGCACGTCGCTGGAATTGCGCTCGAAGCTCCGGGCCCAGAGATGCCGGTCCGCTCGCGCGTCGATCAACTGCGCCGTAATCCGGACCTTGTCACCCGCCCGCGTCACCGAGCCCTCGACGATCGCGTCCACGTTCAATGCCCGGGCGATTTCGGGCGTGGGTGGCCGATTCCTTCCCGCGTACTGCATGGTGGATCCGCGCGAGATGACGCGGAGCGAGCTGATCGTCGCGAGGTCGGTGGTCAGCTCGTCCGTCATCCCTTCGGCGAAGTAGGCCTGGGCGGAATCGGCCGAATAGTTGTCGAGCGGCAGTACGGCGATGGAACGATAGACCGTGGGCGTGAACGGACCTGCGGCGGGCGCCTTCGTCCGCCACGGGGCGGCGAACAGAATCACCACGGCGGCGATGACCACTGCGGCGGCGCCGGCCAGCACGAGTTTCCGCCTGGGAGCGATCCCCGCACGCGCTGAC
>JACDEN010000415.1 GCA_013816415.1 Planctomycetota bacterium | reverse complement strand
GTATGGATGCGCCGGAGGCCGGGACAATCCGGAATTGGCAATGGCCCTTCCGCGCTTAAAGTCCGCGCCCTTTATGTATCGCACGACCACCTGCAACGCGCTCCGCACGGGGCATGTCGGCCAATCGGTAACGCTCGCGGGGTGGGTCAATTCGCGGCGCGATCACGGCGGCGTCATCTTCATCGATCTGCGCGACCGCGAGGGCCTGACCCAGGTCACCTTCGACCCCGACGTCTGCGGCAAGCCCGCGCACGAGGCGGCGAGCAAGGCGCGCTCGGAATGGGTCCTCCAGATCACCGGCGTGGTCAAGAGCCGCGGCGACAAGAAGAACCCGAACCTCGCCACCGGCGAGATCGAGGTCTTCGCCAAGGAGATCGCCATCCTCAACAAGGCCGAGACCCCGCCGTTCGAGATCGACACCCACGCCCAGGTCGGCGAGGAGGTCCGCCTCAAGTACCGCTTCATCGATCTGCGCCGGCCGCAGATGCAGAAGAACCTGATCATGCGTCACCGCGCGGTGAAGCTGGTCCGCGACTACTTCGATGCCAACCGCTTCCTCGAGATCGAGACGCCGATCCTCTGCAAGTCCACACCCGGCGGCGCCCGCAACTACCTGGTGCCCTCGCGTGTCCATCCCGGCTCGTTCTACGCGCTCGCCGAGAGTCCGCAGCTGTTCAAGCAGCTGCTGATGGTCGGCGGCTACGACCGCTACATGCAGATCGCCCGCTGCTTCCGCGACGAGGACCTGCGCGTCGACCGCCAGCCGGAGTTCACGCAGATCGACATCGAGATGAGCTTCATCGACATGGACGACATCATGGCGATCGGCGAGGGCATGGTCACCAAGCTGTGGAAGGAGCTGCTCGGCGTCGACCTGCCGATGCCGCTCAAGCGCATGAGCTGGCACGACGCGATGGCCCGCTACGGCTCCGACAAGCCGGATCTGCGCTTCGACCTGCCGATCGTCGACCTCAGCGACTGGGCCCCCTCCAGCGGCTTCACGGTGTTCCAGAACGCGACCGCCGCCGGCGGCGTGGTGCGGGCGCTCAACGCCAAGAAATCGGCCGAGATCCTCTCGCGCCGCACCCTCGACCAGCTGACCGAGTTCGTCAAGGGTCACGGCGCCAAGGGTCTGGCCTGGATCAAGGTGCAGAACGGCGAATGGCAGGGCCCCGCGGCCAAGAACATCACCGAGGCGGCGCGCGCCGAACTCGGCAAACGTCTGGCGGTCGAGGACGGCGACGTGCTGTTCTTCGGCGCCGATACCGTGAAGACGGTCTGCGCCGCCCTCGGCGCGCTGCGCGTCGAGCTCGGCGTCAACAAGCTCGGCCTGGCCAAGCCCGGAAACTGGCAGTTCCTGTGGGTGCACAGCGCGCCGCTGTTCGAGTATTCCGACGAGGCCAAGGCCTTCGTCGCCGTGCATCATCCATTCACCGCGCCATACGACGAGGACGTCGACCGCATCTCGACCGACCGCGCCAACGCGCGCTCGAAGTCCTACGACATGGTGCTCAACGGCATCGAGATCGGTGGCGGCTCGATCCGAATCCACGACAGCCCGACCCAGGGCAAGGTCTTCGCCGCGCTCGGCATCAGCGAGGAGGACGCGCAGCAGAAGTTCGGCTTCCTGCTGCACGCCCTGTCCTTCGGCGCGCCCCCGCACGGCGGCATGGCCTTCGGCCTCGACCGCTTGATGATGCTGATGGCCGGCGCGGAATCGATCCGCGAGATCGTCGCCTTCCCAAAGACCCAGAAGGCCCGCGACGAGATGGTGGACGCGCCGAATCCGGTGACCGAACGCCAGCTCAAGGAGCTGCACATCGTCACGGCGGCGGCGGTGGCGAAGGGGTGAAGGAACGTTCTGAGTTCTTTGTTCTGCGTCCTCGGTTGACGGCCAGTGACGCCGTGAGGTACCTCGACTGGCCCAGAACAGAGAACCAAGAACGTTCTGAGTTCTGAGTTCTACGTTCTGCGTCCTCCGTCGACGGCCAATGACGTCATGATATCTCCCGACCCAGAACTCAGAACGTAGAACCCAGAACCTTCCTTGAAAGGTCCCCATGCGTGACATCGAGCTTCCCGGTGCATTCTATGTCGGCCGCGTGCGCAATGCCGCAGGGACTACCACCGACGAGCCGCTGCTGATCGACGCGCGCGATCTGACCACGCACGCGGTGTGCATCGGCATGACCGGCAGCGGCAAGACCGGGCTGTGCCTGGGCCTGATGGAGGAGGCGGCGATCGACGGGGTGCCGGTGATCGCCATCGATCCCAAGGGCGACATCGCCAATCTCGCGTTGTCGTTTCCCGGGCTGACGCCGGCGGAATTCCGGCCGTGGATCGACGAGGACGAGGCGCGCCGCCAGGGGCGGACGCCGGAGCAGCACGCCGAAGCGGTCGCCAAGCGGTGGAGCGACGGTCTCGCGGCGTGGGGCGAGGATGGGGCCCGCGTGCGCCGTTTTCGCGACAGCGCTGAAGTCTCGATCTACACGCCCGGGGATTCGTCGGGCATCCCGCTCTCGCCGCTCGCCTCGCTCGAACCACCCTCAGAGAGCGAACGCACCGATGACGCGCTGCTGTCCGAGCGCGCCGGCACCACCGCTGCGAGCATCCTCGCGCTGCTCGGCGACGAGTCCGATGCGCTCGCCCCGACCCACATCCTGCTGGTCGCGATTCTCGCCTCGGCTTGGCGCGGCGGACGTGCGCTCGACCTCGCGGGGCTGATCACGGCGATCCAGAAGCCGCCGATCACCCGTCTCGGCGTGATGGAACTCGAATCGGTGTTCCCGGCCAAGGAGCGTTTCGCCTTCGCGATGCGCCTGAACGCGCTGCTCGCCTCGCCCGCCTACGCGGGCTGGCTTTCGGGCGAGCCCTTAGACGTGGCGCGGCTGCTCTACGGTCCGGGCGGCAAGCCGCGGATCTCGATCATCTCGATCGCGCACCTGGACGACCGTCAGCGCATGGCCGTTGTCGCGCTGCTCTTCGACCGCATCGTCGGCTGGATGCGCGCGCAGCCGGGCACCTCGAGCCTGCGCGCGCTGGTGTACATGGACGAGATCGCCGGCTACGCGCCGCCGGTCGCGAATCCGCCGTCGAAACCGCCGCTGATGACGCTGCTCAAACAGGCGCGCGCCTTCGGCGTCGGCCTGGTGCTGGCGACGCAGAATCCCGCAGACCTCGACTACAAGGCGCTGGGCAACGTCGGCACCTGGTTCGTCGGTCGGCTGCAGACCGATCGCGATCGCGACAAGGTGCTCGACGGCATCCAATCCGGCGCCAGCGGACGCGGCCTGGATCGCGCGGCCGCCGCATCGGCACTGACCGCACTCGCAAGCCGGGTCTTCCTGCTGCACGACGTCCACGGACCCGCGCCGCTGGTGTTCGAGACGCGCTGGACCCTGTCGTATCTCGCGGGGCCGATGACCCGGCCGCAGATCGCCAGGCTACGCGCGCAACCGTCGGCTGGCGGCGCACCGGCACCGGCACCGGTCGCACCGGCGACTGCAGCCGCAGGGCACACGGGAAGGAGCCGGCCGCAGCTGCCGCCCGAGATCCCGCAGTGCGTGCTCCCGGGTGGGACCGCCGGCACGGTCTATCGTCCGTCCGTGCTCGGATCGGCGCGCATCGTCTACAGCGCCGCCGGTGGCAGCGACGTCGTCCAGGATGTGCATCTGATCGCTGAGCTCGGCGCGCTGGGTCCCGACTGGTCGCAGGCGCGAGAGATCGCGGTCGCCTCGATCGACTCCCTGCTCGCGTCCGCGCCGGCGGCCGGGGCCTCGTGGGCCGAGCTGCCC
>JACDEN010000038.1 GCA_013816415.1 Planctomycetota bacterium | reverse complement strand
CGTCCTGGGCGAACTCGCCGGATATCTCGTGGGTGCGATCGAGCACGAGCAGGACCCTCAGGGCGATATCCGCACGGAGCATGGGCCTACGCAGCGCCTCCTCGCATCGACCCAGGGCGAGGAGCGCGGTGGTGTGGGCGGGATTCTCAAGCAGGACCTTCTCGGACTGCCCGCGAGCGATCAGCCCCTGGAGGTATAATCCCGGATCCCAGTCAACAAACGGTGCGGTGATTTCCGCCGAGCGACCGCTGGCGAAGAGGGCGGCGGCGTAGACCGTCGGCTGAGCCATGAATCCAGGAGTGTAGGCGATGGCTCCGATTGCCAGGGTGGCAGCGGCGTAGACCGCCGGCTGGGACTTGAATCCGGCCAGCACCTCTTCGTCGCGTCCGAGGTAACGAAGCGCCTCGGCGCAGCGCGCGTATTGATGAGGATAGCGGTCGAGGACCTCCTGGAAGCGTCCGAGGACGATCAGGGCGAACGCGGCTGCGTGTTCGGTGGTGGCGAGGCCATCCAGACAGCGGTCGCGAACCTCCAGATACTGCGAGAGGATTTTCGGAGCGCCCTCCGAAAGCGCGACGGTTGCGAGCTTATTGGCGTAATTGGCCCATTGCTGCGCGAGCCGAGCCTTGGTATCGGGACGCGCCGAGGCATAGATCCCAGGGAGTGCATCGAGCAGCCGATCGTGCTCGCCGGCGATGAACCAGTCGTCGAGGCGGTGCAAGGCGACAGCCGCTTCCCATTGGGTCCCCTGGAGACGCTGCCAGATATCGAATGCCTCGGAACCGCGGCCCTGACGGTAGCGGCTGAGTCCCTGCTTGTAACTCGCTTCGTCGGCAAGCCGGGAGCCGGCGTGCTCCTCTGCCAACTGGGCATACTGGGTAGCCGCCTCATCGTAGCGTCGCTGTCCGAGACAGTAGTCGCCGACCGCGGTGGCAGACACCGTCGCCGGCGATTTCCGCGTGAAGATGCGCAGGTCGCGGAACTGCACCTGCGTCAGGAACCCGTAGAGGACGACATAGCCGCCGGTGAGCGGGAACATGTCGGAATACTCGCACAGCTTGCGGCCGTCGACCGCCAGGGTCATGCGGTTGTCCTGGATCTCGACGCGCACGCGATGGACCTGGCCCGGCACTGGTCGGAAGCGGTCGAATGCGAGCGGCAAGGTGCTGTCTTTGATCGACGTATGCGTTCCATGAGCTCCGACCTGCAGAAGATAGGAGCCCGGCATCTGGTCGATGTTCCAGCTCATCTTCTCGAGCTCGACGCCGCGGACCCAGAAGAGGGAGAGATCGGTCGGGCGGGTACCTGCCGGAATCATGCCATCGAATTCGATGGCGATGTCGCTCCAGAATTTCCGTCGGCAGACCATCATGTTGCCGTGCGGGTCGGTTGTGACCAGTTGGCCGTCACGGAAATCGAAACCCCCAAGAATGGTTGTCCATTCGCGACGCCAGACCGGCTCATCACCAGCGATGGAGACCACCGGGTCGCCCCATTCGACGGCATCCTTCTCGCGTTCACCGAGCGATTCGCCTTTGCGGAATGCCCGTGGACTGACGTGGAAGAAGGAGCGGAACTGCCTGCTGAAGAAATTCTGCGAGGCGAAGCCGCAGCGCTCGCTGACCTCCTTCAAGCTCAGCATGCGGCCGCCGTCACCCGTCTGCAGCAGACGCTTGGCGAGTTCGAAGCGGGCGCGGACGATGTAGGATTTCAGACTGGAGCCCGAGTTGCTCCGGCACAACGCGTGCAGCCGATGTGGTGATAGGCCCACGGAACGGGCCAGTTCGGTGATGCGCCAGGGGTGGGCGGGATTGTCGTCGATGCGACGCAGGATGACCGAGATGCGCCGGTCCTCCTGGAAATCCGCTCCGAGCAGCTTGGCCGGTGCGTGCGCACGCGTGCGGCCACGCGAGAAGGAGGCGATCTCGATGACCAGCGAGAGGACCGCGCGCTCGAGGCGCCACGGCTGAACATCCGCGGTCGCAGGCACAGGAAAGTTGAGCAGGCTGAGTTCGCGGTACGCAGCGAGCACGTCTGGCGCTTCCGTGCCTGAGAAGGTCAAGGGCACCTGAGCGGTTTCTCCGGGACCGAGGACGTCGTCGCGGTGCGCATCCGGGATGGCGACGGGAACGGTGCGGAACGTGAAATGGCAGTTCCATACCACCAGCTTCACGCGGGTCTGCGACATCGTCGCCGCCAGCAGCGGGGGTAGGATGACGAACTCGTTTTTGCCCGCCACCAGCGTCCGGCCGTCCTTCAGCTCCCAGGTGGCTTCCCCTTGGCAGATCCAGAACACCACCCAATCGCTGAACGAGTGCGCGATCGCCGCTCCCGGAGTCTGCCAGGATTCGCGGCCGTGGCGGAACCCGAAGATGGGGATCCCCAGGGGCAGCGGTTTGACCAGAGGGGGCGGCATGGATAGGGGCATCCTGACCCGGATACAGATTTATGCTAAAAGCATCAGATCATGCCATAGAGGGTGTTTCCCAGGTGATATCCTGGCGCGCTATGCGAACCCCCCGACCCCTGTCGCATTGGTCCACTGGAATCACCATCTTCGCCAATCTCCTGCTGATCCTCTGGCTGGGGCTGGTCGAGGCCCCTGGCCAGCCCCTTGCGGAGTCCAGCGACCCATCCCTGGACCTGCCCCCGGTCGCCAGGGAGCGGCCTCACCCTGCCCAGGCAACCACGATCGAAAATCCGAGCCATACTACTAAACAGGAGTCCAGGCCATGACCACCGACGTGAATGGGAATGACGAGTTCGTCGATGGCGCCGAGGATGGATCCGAGGAGGAGGACGACCGCCGCCAGGGTTCCGGTTGGGCCGGCTGGTTGATCAGCTTCACCTTCCATGCGCTGCTCATCGGCTTGATGACCACCATCTACTTCCTGGTGAAGCCGCCCGACGTCGACGTGCCGCCCGTGCGTGTGGCGACCATCGAGCCGCCGCCGAAGAAGGAGGAGAAGCCGAAGGAGGAACGGACCCTCGAAACCACCGTCGAGCTCGACGTCCAGGCGGATTCGGATCATCCGAATCCGATCTCGCAGCTCGACCTGCCGGTCGAGAATTCCGAGCGTGAGGAGGAGAGCGACAACCCGGTCGCCAAGGGCCGTGAGGAGGCGGTCGCCGATTCCGAGATGGGCGGCAGCGGCGCGTTCATGGCGATCGGCGCCGGCGGCGGATCGTCGGGCATGTTCGGCTCGCGCACCGGCGGCGGCAAGAAGCGCGCGGTCGGCAAATTCGGCGGCAGCAAGGGCAGCGAGAGCGCGGTCGACGCCGCGCTGCGCTGGTTCAAGAAGCACCAGAGCCCGAACGGCATGTGGGATCCGGTGAAGTATCCCGCCAACTGCACCGAGGATCCGAAGTGCGAGCCGGGAAAATACTCCAATGTCGGGGATGCCGAGACGACCATGGCGATGACCGGCTATGCGGTGCTGTGCTTCCTGGGCGCCGGATACGACCATCAGACGCCCAACAAGTACAAGGCCGTGGTCAAGAAAGGCCTCGACTACATGATCTCGGCGCAGAAGGCGGACGGCAGCCTGGGCACGCACAACTATCAGAACGCGATCGCCACCATGGCCTTGGCCGAGGCCTTCGCGATGACCGGCGATCCTGCGCTCAAGACGCCTGCGCAGAATGGCGTGAACACCATTCTCGCGCGCCAGAACCAGGATCTGGCGAAAGCGCCTGCCGCAGCGGGTACCAAGGATCCCTATGGCGGCTTCGGTTGGGACTATTCCGCACCGAACGGCCGTAGCGACTCATCGGTGACGGGTTGGAACGTGATGGCGCTCAAGAGCGCGCTCGCCGCCCAGCTGAACATCGGCAATGGCATGGAAGGCGCGAAGCAGTGGCTCGAGAAGGTGTGGAAGGCGAACAATCCCGACTGGGCGAAGCTCGACCCCTACAAGGGCGAATCGGTGTTCCCCTACCAGTACATGTCGGACCAGGCGAACGGCGGAGCGCCGGGCCACCAGGGCCTGGCCTGCGTCGGAGCGGTGTGCGCGGTGTTCCTCGGCCACCACGCCGGCGACACCATGCTCGAATCGCTGTGCAACACCATCATGAACAAGCAGACTCCGGCAGCCTATCCCTGCAACACGTACTACATGTACTACAACACGCTCGCCATCTTCCAGGTCGGCGGCGAGCGCTTCAAGAGATGGAACACCACCGTCCGCGACATGCTGGTGAACGCGCAGAAGAAGGGGAACGGCTGTTTCGACGGCAGCTGGGACTGGGAAGGGACCGCCTTCCACGGCTACGATGTGGGTCGCGTGCTGAGCACCGCGTACTGCTGCCTCAGCCTCGAAGTCTATTACCGCTACGCGCAGGTCGCGGCGGCTGACAACAAGAAGTAGCCCTCTTCCAACGGGGACGACGTCACGCATGCGCATCCTGATCTGTCTGCTGTGCGCAGCGACGTCCTGGTGCGCTGCGCTTCCCGACGACGCGGCCAAGCTGGTGGCCGCGTTCGAGAAGAAACGCACCGAGATCGAGGCGAAGGCGGCAGCCGAGACGGCGAAGGAGCAGGATTCGCTGGCCAAATCTCTGCGCAAGATCCAAGAGCGCGAGTCGAAGGCCCATCACTCCGAAGCGTCGATCACCATCAAGAATTACCTCGATGGACTCGGAGCCGCGCCGGTCGCCACGGCCAAGACAAACAAATCCTTTCCCGAATTCCTGAAAGACCTGCGGGTGATATCGCAAGTCTACAAGAGCGATGACATCCAGTGCGGAACGGCATCGATTTCCGTCGGGGTCGAAGCGGTGAAGTGTGACCGTGGGCTGACTGCCGCCAAGGTCATCGATGGCAAGCTGGCGCTCATGAAGACTTGCCGTACCCGCGCCGACTTCGACCAGCTGGTGACCGACCTCGATGCATTGCCGGCGGGCGCCTACGTCATCATGGCTTTGCAATACGACACCGGCCGGGATTTTCCCGACAGCTGGATCAAGTGCCTGCGCTCGCTCGGAGCGAAGGAAGGACTCGCCGGCCATGTCTCGTACATATTCATCGGCGGCAAAGGCATGCGCGCTGGTGAGGGAATCGAGATCATCGGTTCGGATATCATCCAATATCCGCCAGTGAACAAATGATCTGACGGTGGCGATTTTTCCGAACGAAGCGATCATCACCCACGACTTCAGATATCGCGCTGTGGGGGACAATTAATCACGCTGCGCGCTTGTGACTTTTGACTACTGACGGAGACCTCATGCAGTTCCATCCCGCTCTCAACATGACCGTACTGCTCGCCGTGGCAGCGAGCGCTCGCGGCGAGGTCTGCAACCTCCGCGTCGTCACCGATGCCAACCCCGACTATACGGACATGCCTGGACTGGTGCATAGCATCGCCTCGCGGTGGGAGAAGCCGTCCGAGAAATGCTGGGCGCTCTTCTATTGGAACCATATCGCTCGGCGTCAGACGCAGCCGATGATGCTTCATGGGCTGGCGTTGACCGATCCGATTCGGCAATTCAACGACTACGGCTTCACCATGTGCAGCACCATTTCTGGCATCAACCAGTCGATCTGGGAACAGATGGGTCTGAAGCACCAGTATTGGGACATCTCGAACCATACCGTTTCGCAGGTGTTCTACGACGATGCCTGGCATCTGTACGACAACTCGCTCTCGGCCATCTACACGCTGTGCGACGGCAAGACGCTCGCGTCGATACCGGATATCGGCAAGGAGGGTGGCTGCGCCGCTTCTGGAGGCCGGATCGAGCCTGGCCACATCGCTCGCTACCATTGCCTGTCCGGCACCAGTCCGAATGGATTCCTCATCGGCGCCGACTGCATTCGTCCACTGACCGAGGAGCAGGGCTGCTTCAATCCGAAGGGCCTCAAATTCCGCTCCTATTATTACGACTGGGACAACGGACACCGCTACATCCTGAATCTTAAGGACGGTGAGACCTATACGCGCTTCTACCACTCGCTGGGAACGGAGGCGGCCTTCTATGTGCCGAATCATGGCAGGGATCCGGAATCTGAAAATCCGCGTTACCGCATCCGTGGCAATGGAACGTGGCATTTCACTCCGCCCCTCGCTGCCGATTACCGTAAGGCCATTCACAGCGACCATGATATCGGATCAGCCGCTGGGGGTCTCCAACCGGCGAATGCCGGGACGCCGGGGGAGGTCATCTACAAGATCCAGTCGGCGAACGTCTCGACCCACCAACGCATCGACGCAGTATTTTCATGCAAGACCGCTTCCGACGTGGCCTGCATCGCCATCAGCACGACCAATGGACTCCAGTGGCAGGAAGTCTGGAAGAATTCGGGAGCGGGCGAGGCGACGGCGCACATCGAAGTGCCCCAGGTGAATGGCTCGTACGAGACGCTGATCAGGATTGGCCTGACCGCCCATGAGGCGCCTGCGGACGCCGTCATGACATCGTTGAACATCGAGACCACCACCGAGGTGAACTCGAAGACCCAGCCGCGGCTGAATCTCGGCAAGAACCAGGTGCATGTCGGAGCTGGCGATCAGACCGAATCAATCGTGTTCTGGCCCGAGTTGCAGGCATCTCGAGCGAAAAACTATCTCGCTGACGAGAAGAACGTCACCTCCGTCCCGGAGCACGCTGGCTATCTCGGCGTCATCCATCCGACGGCGGCCGATCAGGACGCGTGGCAGACCTATCGGATCGATGCACCCGCCGACATCACGCGCGTCACCTATGGTGGACGCTTCTACAATCGCGTTGCCAAGAGCCACATCGACCTGCGCTACTCCACCGATGGGGGAAAGACCTGGACGCAGTCGTGGACCATCACCGACATCGCCCAGCCATATGACGTCATCCATTATGAAACCGTCACGATTCCCGCCGGAGTGCGCTCGGTCCTGCTGAAGTACGTGATGAATTCGCCAGCAGCCGCTCCGTCGGCCTGCAGCATCTATGCCGTGCGGATGGAAGCAGACCACGCTCCCGTCGACGCGTCGTTCCGCCCGATGGAGGTCTCCTTCGAGTGGAGCGAAGTGCAGAAGGACCGTTCGCTCAAGAAGCGCCATCACACCCAGCTGGTCGAGAAGATTCCTGCCACCTACACCATCGATGTGGGGGGCGACGATCACCCGGTCATGGAGTCGATGTCGGTCGGTCTGGTCGGAGCGCATCCCGCTTCCTATGGATATTCCGATGGAACAGATGTCCGGGGCGAGAAATTCGTCGGTTCGTGGGTCACCTATGGAGCCAACCTCGCTGTTGGAAAAAGCTATTCGGTGTCGGTGCCATCCGAGACGAATTGGGAAGCTGGCGATCCCAACGGCAAGAAGCTGACCGATGGCGTGGTCGGGCCGCCGTACTCGGGTGGCGTATCCTACCAAACAGGCGCACTATGGAGCGCGGGGAAGAACCCCGTCATCACCGTGGACCTCGGCGCGGCGACCGCCTGCGCGAGCTTCGGCCTGAATATCCATGGCTACGAGCCCAAGGACGCCTTGAAAGGCGAGGTCGCCGATGTCATCGAGGTCCTGGTATCGGATAACGGCACCGATTTCACCTCGGCTGGATTCCTACGGACTGATATGCGATGGAAGGATCTTCCGGTCAACCATATGTGGACCGATGAGGAGACGATGTGCGGCTTCACGGCGCGGCTCATCCCGCCAAAACCGGTAAGCGCGCATTTCGTCCGCTTCCGCACGGAGACGAAGCGTTTCCTCTGTGTCACCGAAATCGAGGTGCTCGACGCTATCGAGTTCAAACCGTTCGATCTGCGAGTCGCCCTGCCCGACAAGTGATCCTGTCGTCGCAGGACGTCATCGACCACAGCATAGGATGTTTGCTCGGTCGAATGGTTAGCCAACCTTCGCCAAGCGTTGGCCAAGAACTTTGGCCAAATCCAGATTCGCGGTCGCTTTCATTGATTGCCGGATGAACACCGGATCCGCCGCCGGGAGGCGACGCGTCAGCGGACCTGAACGGCGCTGCGGTCGACTTCGAACACCAACTTGCCTGAGAGCCGATACAGCGCGACCATGGCGCAGTGAGCGCAGTCGCCCTGGTTTCGCGCACGACTGCACCAAGTCCGGGGCTCCGCTTAATGCTATTAAGCTAAGCTCGCGATGGGGAAAAGACAAAGACCACGGGCGAGCCGCCCGTGCCACTGGCAACGCTGGCAGGTCTCTATTTGTGGCAGGGGCGACTCGCCCGTGGTCTTCAGGGCAAGCATTTGGCTTAGCTTAATAGCATTGGGCACCGCTCCCGCATGATCGCTGGCGCCAGTGCTGTGGAACGTCCGTCATCGAGTCTATCTCCTTCGACCTGGGCTGCTTCCGCTCAGGACGACGTGCCATGTCGGGCGGTATCTCCGAATAATCGAGCATGACCTTGGGTGTCTCATGTGGGGCGAGTAATATGGGAGGAATCCCACCGGAGGTGATTTTTATGCGGACTCTCCTGCTGATCAGCGTGGTCGTGCCATGGTTGTCCGCTGCCGAGGTGGCCACGGAGCGAGTGAGTGTCGGATCGAGCGGGGACCAGGGGAACAACGCCGCGCTGGAGGCGAATCCGCGAGGTGACGGCCAGGTCGTTGCGATGACCGACTCTTCGAGCAACTTTCCACCCAACGTCCCGAGCAACGCTCACCTCAACACCGATGTCTTTGTGCGGGACCGGATCCATGGGACCCTGACCGGGCTGCAGGTCGCCTATGACAGTTCGGTCTCCCGGCGTGGTCAATTGCGCTTCACCGCCGACGGATCGATCCTGTTCTATACCATGGGCGATATGCAGACGTCGGTATGGGCGTACCGCATGTCCGACGGTACCAATACGCGGATTTCCGCGGCGTCATCGAACCAAGAGAGCCTACTGGGTATCTCCGCCACCGGCAGGTACGTGCTCACGCGGGTCTATTACGGTGGGACCACCGATAACCGTGTCATCACGGTCATCGATCGCACCATCACAGGCTCGCGGGATCCGATCGAGGTGCCGGCGGGGGAAGCCTTGAATGGAACCGCAGCGGTGAGCGCGGATGGGCGCATCGTCGCGTACAGCTCCTATGCCATATCGCGGTCGGTGACCAGTATCGTGTCGTACGTGCACATCTACGACCGCACCACGCATCAGACCACCACCATCGACACCACCGCGCCAGAGGTGGCGATGAGCGACGATGGCCGGTGGGTGGCGTACACCGATCTCCGCGCTCCCACATCGCACGTCGTCCTGCGCGACCGCACGGCCGGTTCCGACCGGCTGGTTAGCGCGACGGGAGCCGGAGCCCCTGGAAATGGTGCGAGTGGGCAGCCGTCGGTGAGCGCGGATGGCAGCGCCATCGCGTACGTCTCGGCGGCTTCTGATCTGGTGGTCGGCGACAGCAACGGACACGCCGATGTCTTTCGCTTCGACCGCGCAGCCGGGGTTACGCATCTGATGAGCATTTCCAACGCCGGAGTTGCAGCAAACGCTGACAGCTCGCTGCCAGAACTGAACGCGGATGGCACCGTCGTGGTATACGTTTCCGACGCCACCAACCTGGTGTCTGGCGACACCAACGGCTTTGCCGATGCGTTCGCCAGTACCGCGCCGATCAGCGCAGCTCCGGTGACGACGACCACTGGCGCCGGAACCGGTTCGTCGACGACCGGCACCTCGACCACCGGATCATCAGACACCGGGAGCACAGGAACGACCGCCACCTCGTCGCCAACTAGCTCCGGAAACACCAGAGGCTGCGGACTTGGAGGGGTGGGCGCCGCCGCGGCGGCGGTCCTGACCCTCTCGATGATGCGTAGACGTGAGCGCTGACAAACCTCCCTATGCCTATGGAAGTGGAAGAGAGCGATTCGCCAGTGGGCTCGCATGTTTCCTGTGAGCCCTATCCGCTCGGCGACACTCGGGATCGACCGTGAGGAGCGTCAACGCGGGGCGTGAACCGCGCTGCGATCGACCTTGAACACCAGCTTGCGGTACGCGACCTCGGCGCCGGCGGGATGACAGCACGGCTTGTGCGCGTCGTCGGGCCAGAACACGGTGAACTCGCGCGGTCGCACCAGCAGGCGGGTCGGTGCATGGTTGGGCTGCTGGTAGAAGCGGATGTCGCCGTCGGACTTGAAATCATCGATCGGCGTGAGGTCGCGCGCGGGCATCCATTCCATGATCTCGGAACCCGCGAGGTTGACCTGGATGTCGACGTAGCGGCGGTGCGACTCGAAGCGCTTGTCCGACGCCGGCATGGTGCGGCCCGACTCGACGATGACGAACAGGTCCTCGCCCTGCAGCGCGTAGCGGCCATCGGCGAGCGTGCAGTTGGCGGCGACGTCGCACCAGGCGAAGGCGCGCGGAAACAGGGGATGCAGGTGGTGGTATCTCGCCGCCTGGGCCAGCGTGTCGATGATCACGTTCAGCCGGCCTTCGCCGGCTGGGAACGGATGAACGCGTCGAGCGCGGCGAGGCTGGCGAAAGCCTTCTTGCCAACGTCCATGTTGCCGATGCGCACGCCATAGTTGCGCTCGACGATCACTGCCAGCTCGAGGGCATCGATCGAATCCAGCCCGAGCCCCTCGCCGAACAGCGGCGCGTCGGGCTTGATATCCACGGCAGCCATCCCTTCGAGGTTCAAGCCGGTGATGATCTCCTGCGCCAATTTCAGCTGCGAGTCGCTCATCGCCGGGAGGTTAAGGCGAGCGCTCGGCGAGCAAGGCCTTCAGGCGCGGGTCCAGACTTCGGCCCAGCCCGAGAGGCTCCGGTCGGCTTCGACCCGCGCCAGCAGCACGGTCGGACATCCGCCGTCGGCGATCAGATCGCGCGCGATCGCGCGGCCCTGTTCGTCGTCGGCCCCGAGAACGGTGAATCCGGGGCCGGTCAGACATAGGCGGATGCTGAACTCGCCCACCGGCGCGCTCGGAAGCGTATAGGGGAAGCGCTGGGGATCGGCGCCGCGGTCGCGGCGATTGCGCTCGAAGATGCGATCGCTCGCCGCGCACCCGGTGTCGGTGAGCAGGACCACTCCCGCATCCGACGGCAGTGCCGGTGAGTGCGTGCCGAGCGCGACCAGCGCGCGGCAGGCGAGATCCATCCGCCCCCAGCTGGGATCGATGCGGCCGAGGATCTCGAGGGCGGTGAGTTTCGGCAGCCCGTCCTCGCCGAGGTCGCTCCACACGCCCGCGGTGCCGTCGGCCCGTCGCCATCCGCTGCGGTCGCAATCGATGCGGCTGGTCATCATCGACGCCAACGGTGTCCGCAGCGGAGCCGGCCGCGCTCCGATGACCAGCACGCCGTTGATGCCGCCGAATCCGGCGTTGGAGGTGAGCACGCCGCCGACGGACATCGGATGCGCGCCGGGAGCGAGCACGGCGATCGCCCCCGCGCATCCCTGGTGTCGCAGGCCGACCGCTCCTGGAGCGGAACCGCGGGCGCGCGCGGCGGCGGCGATTGCGAGTTCGGCGAGTCCGCACGATCCGAGGCTGTGCCCGAGCAGCCCCTTCACCGCCGTCACCGGCGTCGACGGACAGGTGGACGCGTAGGCCAGGCTCTCGCTGTCGTCGTTGTAGCGCGTGCCCGTCCCATGGGCGACGATC
>JACDEN010000414.1 GCA_013816415.1 Planctomycetota bacterium | reverse complement strand
GCTTCAGCCGGAATCGAACTGCGACAAAGTCGCGGGGGTTTGGGGGCGACAGCCCCCGACAATAAAAGGCGGCAGAGCCGCCGCACGACGCCGAGCCGTGGTCGCGTGATACGATGGGCGAAGCCCATCACGCGACGATTCCGGCTGCTTCAGCCGGAATCGAACTGCGACAAAGTCGCGGGGGTTTGGGGGCGAGAGCCCCCGACAATAAAAGGCGGCAGAGCCGCCGCACGACGCCGAGCCGTGGTCGCGTGATACGATGGGCGAAGCCCATCACGCGAACATCCTGGCCGTTCCGGCCAGGATGTAAGGGCGACAAAGTCGCGGGGGTTTGGGGGCGACAGCCCCCGACTATCAGCCGAGCTGTTTGAGCAGCTGGTCGATCTCGGAGATCACGCGCAGGTAATCCTCGACGGTCGCCGGCTTGGTGAAATACCGTTCGGCGCCGAGTTCGAGGCATTCATCGATGTCCTCCTGGAGGCTCGAACTGCTCAGGACGACCACCGGGATGGATTTCCACCGCGGGTCGGTCTTGATCAGATTGAGGATCTTCTTTCCGCCCAGGATCGGTAGATTGAGGTCGACCACCACCAGGTTCGGCGTCGGCGCGTTCGCGTAGCCGCGGCTCTTGCTCAGGAAGTCGAAGGCCTTCGGCCCATCGCCGACGGAATGGAAATCGACCTGCGCCTCGCTCTCCGCAAACATCTCCTTCACCAGGCGGCAATCCGCGGGATTGTCGTCGATCATCAGTATCGTCGGAGGCGCGGGCATCTGTGCGGGACGATGCCCGTAACCCCGCCTCCGACAAGATCCTAATCGGGATCTTCCTACAGCGCTCACGGCCCTCAGGAGGCAGTTGCTGCTGCTGGCCGCTTCTTGGCCTTGTCGGCGGCGCCGGCGTTGGCGCGGGCCGCCGCGCGATCGCGTTTCATGTCGTCGACCGACTTGGTGGCGAGGCGCGCCGCTCCGGCGTATTCCCTGGTCGGGATGAGCTTCCCGGCGGCCAGGCGCGCCTTGGCCGCGGCGATCGCCGTCGCGTACTGCGGCAGCCACGTCGCCTGCGCCGCCAGCATCTCGTCGACCAGCTGCCAGATCTCCGGCGGATCGAGCATCGCGCCGGTGAGGGGATCCATCATCATCGCCTGGCGCAGCAGCAGATCGTCTCCGCTGACGGCGGCGCGCACCGCGAGACGCTGGACGCTGACCGTGGCGTTGCAGACCGCGGCGCATCCCAGCGGCAGGTCGCCGACCTTCGGTATCGATATGCCGTTGCGGTCGACATACCCAGGGACCTCGACGATCGCGTCATCGGGCAGGTTGGTGATGCAGCCGTTGTTGACCACGTTGAAGTGTCCGCGGTAGACCCGTCCGGTGCGCAGCCCTTCGATGATGTAGGAGCCGTGCTCCTCGCTGCGGTTCTCCTGCGCGAACACCAGCGCGGGCTCCTTGAGCCAGTTCGGGAAGTCGGTCTCGAACCAGCTGCGGCCTTCGGTGCAGACGCGCAGGTACCCGCCGGTCTCGCCGTTGATCCAGCAGCCGAGGTCGATCCATTTGCCGATGTCGGCGGCGCGCTTGCGGTACCACGGCACGTACTCGCTGAGGTGGCCGTTGGATTCGGTGCTGTAATAGCCGAAGCGGCGCAGCATGTCGATGCGCACCTTCTCGGTCCTGCTGTATTCGGGATCGCGCTCGAACGCGTCCAGCAGCTTGCCGGTCATGTCCTCGCCCTGGTGCTTCACCTGGACGAACCACGTCTGGTGGTTGAGGCCGGCGGCGACGATGTCGACGTCCTTCTTGTCGAGGCCGAGGACGCGGGCGATCTGGCGGTGGCCGCCCTGAACGCCATGGCACAGGCCGACCGTGCGCACGCCGCCGAACTGGTTGGCAGCCCAGGTGAGCATCGCCATCGGGTTGGCGTAGTTCAGCAGCAGGCAGTCGGGCGCGGCGACTTCGCGGATGTCCTTGCAGAAGTCGAGGATGGCCGAGATGCCGCGCTGGCCGTACATGATGCCGCCGGAGCACAGGGTGTCACCGACGCACTGGTCGACGCCGTAGCTCAGCGGGATGTCGATGTCGGTCTTGAAGGCCTCGAGCCCACCGATGCGCACCACGCAGATGGCGTACGAGGCTCCGCGCAGGGCCTCGCGGCGGTCGAGGGTGGAATGGATGCGGATGCCCAGGCCGTTGGCGTCGATGTCGCGCTGGCAGAGCTGGGTGACCATGCCGAGGTTGGCGGCGTTGATGTCGGTGAACGCGACCTCGACGTCCTTGAACTCGGAGACCGAGAGCAGATCGCGCATCAGGGTGCGCGTGAATCCGATGCTGCCGGCGCCGATGAAGGCGATCTTGAAGGACATGGGGCGAGCTCCTCGTCAGTGATGGTTGTGACTGCACGATAATCGAAATTCATAGGTAGAAATAGGAACAATATGCGATGATGGTAATTTTGTGCTGGATTTGCCTGAGCCCTGGCCGTGGTCCGGAACTCGGACTTTCGAGCCCATCCGGCCTGCCTCCGCCTTCCCTTGGCCGCCCGAGGGATTAAGCCCCCACCCTTGAGGAATCACATGCATCGCTTCAGTATCGCGATCGATCAATGCCCCAGCGAACTGCGACCGGCCCTCGCCGGTATCACGGCCGAACGGCCCGACCGCTTCGGGCCCGGGGGGATCGCGATCCGCTTCATCCACGAGCCCGCCGCCGCGCGGCGTCTGGCCGTCACCATCATCCCGGCGGCCGTCGAGGTGCGCTACGCGACGCCCACCGACGCATTCCGCGCGCTCGGCCGCCTGCTCGGCATCGATGCCGCGAAGAAACCGACCTCGTTCACTGAGACTGCGCGCTTCAAGGTCCTCGGAGCCTTCATCGACGCCTCGCGCAACGGAGTGCTGCGCGTCGACCAGGCAAAGGCGCTGATGCGCCGCTTCGCGCTGATGGGGCTGAACCAGGTGATCATCTACACCGAGGACACCTACGAGGTTCCCGGCGAGCCGTTCTTCGGCTACCTGCGCGGCGGCTATTCCCAGAGCGAGCTGAAGGAGCTCGACGATCACGCGCATGACCTCGGCCTCGAGATGCAGCTGTGCATCCAGGTCCTCGGGCACCTCGAGCAGCTGCTGCAGTGGCCGGCCTATGCCGCCAACCGCGACACTTCCGGCATCCTGCTCGCCGAGGACGATGCGACCTATGCGCTGATCGAGAAGATGGTCGTCGCCGCGACACGCTCGCTGCGCTGCAAGACGCTGCAGATCGGAATGGACGAGGCCCACGGCCTGGGCAGCGGACGCTATCGGAAACTCCACGGCATCGTCCCGCCGTTCGACATCCTGAACCGGCACCTGACGCGGGTGCGCGAGATCTGCCGCACGCACGGCATCAACCCGCGCATCATGAGCGACATGTACTTCCGTCTGGGATCGAAGGTCGACCACTACTACGACACCGACTGCGTGATCCCCGCCGAGGTCATCAAGGACATCCCCAAGGACGTCGGCCTGACCTATTGGGACTACTACCACACCTCGCCGGATTTCTACGAGAACTGGATCGATCGCCACCGCGCGCTCGGTTCCGAGCCGATCATGTGGACCGGCGTCTGGACGTGGTGCCGGATGTGGGCCGGCCTGCCCTTCTCGCTCTCGGCGATCGACGCCTGCATGACCGCTTCGAAGAAGAAAAAGCTGCCCGAGGTCGCCGCCTGCATGTGGGGCGACGACGGCACCGAGTGCGACATCTATTCGGCGCTGCCGGGACTGCAGTTCTTCGCCGAGCACGGACACGCCGAGCAGGTCGACCCGCTGC
>JACDEN010000413.1 GCA_013816415.1 Planctomycetota bacterium | reverse complement strand
GCGGATGGCGGATGGTGATGCTGTCAGCCATCAGCCATCAGCCATCAGCCATCAGCCATCAGCTGTCAGCCGCGGGCATCGCGGCAGCGACAATACCGAGCTGCCCCGGCTCGACCGGGGCCGGAATCGGGTCACGTCGGAGGTGGTGGGCCATTCTTGAGTCGGTACCCCGGGCGCAAAGCTCTGTGGCTGCCGGAGGGTTCCCCATGCTCGTCGACCAGCGCAGGTCCTGCTCCATCGCCGTGGTGATCGCTTTGGGAGTCCTCTGCGCAGGGGGCCTCTCGGCCGCGGTGCAGGAGCGGCCGCTGCTCACGCGTCCGGTGCTCGGCGAGGTGGTGGTCGCGGACTTCGCGAAGCCAGGTACCACCGCCAAGGCCGTCCATCCGCAGACCGCGGTGCGCGTCGTCGAGGGCCGCTGCGAAGCGAGCTTCCCCGCGCGCGAGGAAGCGCCGTCGGTGGTGCTGCGCAGCGGCCCGGCGATCGACCTCGCGGGCATGGACGTGCTGCGCTTCGACATCGAGAACGCCGCGGCCGATCGTGTCGCTGCCACCCTGGTCCTCGGCGGCACGGATGGCGCACCCCACGCGCTCTTCGACCTGCCGCTCGACCTCGGCGCCAACGCGTTCGTCTTCCCGGTGTGGACGATGACCGACGAGAAGGGCGGAGCATTCGATCGCGCGCATCTCGGTGAGATATCGCTGACGGTGCAGCGGCGCGCGACCCCGGCGGTGCTGAGGATCGGACGGATCTCCGGCCAGAAGCTGTTCACCGATTGCTCGCGCGTGCGCATCTTCGATTTCGGCAAAGGGTCGGTCGCGCCTGGCGCCACTCCGGTGCGCGCCGCCAGCGCGTATTCCAAGGAACGTGGATTCGGTGTGGCGGGCGAAGGCATCGTCGAGCCAGATCCCTGGCAGGGCGAGTTCGCGCTCTTCGGCGACGGCCTGAACGGCCCGAAGATCGACCTGCGTGTCGATCTTCCCGACGGCGACTACGAGGCCCAGGCGGTGGTGTATGGCATCTCGTGGCAGGGGGCGCGCTGCGTCTCCTCGCGCATCCTCGCCGACGGCAAGGTCGTGGTCGACGACCGCGTCACTCCCGAGCGCTTCCGCTCGTTCGAGCTGCAGTATTTCGGCGGCGACATCTTCTTCGACCCCGCGAAGACGCTGTTCGATCAATACCACCGGACGTACTTCGCGGCCAAGCGCTTCGAGGCGCGCGCTCACGACGGCGCGCTCGCGATTACCTTCGAGAACGCGGCTCCGCGCGCGCTGTGGGTCTATCCCAAGGAGCAGGCCGCCGACGGACGCGCCCTGGTCGACGCGTGCTACGCCGAGGAGGGCCACCGCCTGTGGGCGAGTCATGCCCGGGTGCGCGATCACGTCGTCGCTGCGGGCGTCGAGCCCACCGCCGCCGACCGCAAGCGCGGCTACGTGCTGTTCGCCCGCGATCCCCAGACGCGCGTCTATCCGAACCAGGCGCCGGCCGCGGCCGACCTCATCCCCGCTGCGGGTCTGACCGCAGCGTGCGCTGCCGGCGAATTCGAACCGGTGACGCTGGTGATCCGCCCGCTGCAGGATCTCGGCGCCACCGCCATCACCTTCACCGCGCCGTCGCTCGGTGGCAAGCCGTCTCCGGTCGAGGTGCGGCCGTTCGTGGTGAAATATCTGCCGCTGCAGGCGCAGGGCATGTGGTACGAGGCGCAGCCGACGCTGCTGTATCCGTACGCGGATCGCGTGCTGACCAAGGACTGGAACTGCCAGTATTGGCTGACCGTGCACGTGCCGGCGGGAACTCCCGGCGGCGACTATGCGGGGACCATCACCATCGCTCCGAAGAACGGAGCGAAGACCGTGGTGCCCGTGACCTTGACGGTGCGTCCGTTCGACCTGCCGCGTTCGACCATGGAGAACGGCATGTGGAATTGCGGTCCCTGGTCGAACCACCAGCTCGGCGCGTTCCCGACCGATGACGCGCTGATCGATCCGCTGCTCGACGCCGAAACGAAGGACATGTCCGAGCACGGGCTCAACGGCTACCAGTTCGGAGCTCCCGATTCCGCGCCCTACGATCCCGCCACCGGACTGCTGGCCTTGGATTTCAGGCATTTCGACCACATCGCCGCTGCGCTCGCGAAAAACGGCATGGCCGGCCGCCATCTCTTCAGCATCCTCAATTTCGCCAACTACAAGCTGATGAACCACGGCGTGAAGGAGTTCAGCCCGGAATTCGACAAGGCCTATCTGGCGGCCATGACCCAGCTGCGCGATTGGATGACCATGCGCAATGTGAAGGGCGTGCTCCAGGTCACCGACGAATGCCGTGAGACCGAGCTCAACGACTGGAACCGCAACCGCGTCGACACCCTCAAGCACCTGCGCCTGGCGCGCAAGGTCGAGGGCCTGCAGCTGATGGTGACGCTGATGGGCGACGTCGATGGCTTCAACCGTCCGTATACGCCGCTGATCCCCTTGATGGACGTGGTCTCGAGCCACTCGTGGGCGAGATCCGACGACCAGGTGTACCTGACGACGGTCGAGAAGATGGCCGACCTGTGGACCTACAACAACGGCTTCACCCGCTGCGCCTTCGGGTTCTACAACTGGAAATCCAAGGCCCAGGGACACTGGCAGTGGGTGTATTCCTGGGAATGCACCAGTCCGCACCTGCCAGTGTCCATGCCCGGCGACACATCGGCCGCGTATGCGGTTCCCGGAGGCTACCTCGACACCCTGAAGTTCGAGAATGTGCGCGAGGGCATCGACGATCAGCGCTACCTGGCGCTCATGGAAACCACCCTCGCGGCGGCTCCGGCGGATTCTCCCGGCGCAGCCGACGCCAAGGCGTTCCTCGCCACACTCGACAAGTTCCTGCCAGCGTACCCCACGAACGAAGGCCTGATCACCGGCGCCGAGGCCGGCGCGAGCTGGGACGAATCCGCTGCGACCGCCTACTTCGGCCAGTGGCGCGCCCAGATCGCCGAATACATCACCGCGCTGCGCGAGAAACGCGCGGCCAAGCGCCTCGAGGCGGCGTGGGCGATGTTCCCCAAGGCGTTGGTCGCCGAGCAGCGCACGCTGGTGTGCAAGCTGATCGACACCGCGCCGACGATCGACGGCAAGGGCGACGACGCGGTGTGGACCAATGCCCCTGAGGCCGGCAACTTCCTGAATCTCGCGCGCGGCGTTCCCGCAGCGACGCAGACCACGGTGAAGATGGTGCGCGACGGCAAGCGCCTGTACGCGCTGATCACCGCCACCGAGGCCAAGTACGGCGAACTGAAAGCGTACGGGACCGAGCGCGACGATCAGTGCTGGGCCGACGACTCCGTCGAGCTGTTCCTCGACACCAAGCACGACCTCGCGACCTACAAGCACATCGTCGTCAACTGCCTGGGCACGATCGAGGATTCGGATACCCACGACGATCTCTGGAACGGCGATATCGCCGCGGCGGTCACGCGCGGGAAGGGCGCCTACGTGGTCGAGCTGTCGATGAGTCTGGCGTCGCTCGGCGGCTTGGCGCCCAAGGACGGCGTGGTGTGGGGGGCGAACGTATGCCGCAACCGTCAGCCGCAGCCGCCGGAGAACAGCTCGTGGGCGTTCGTCGGCTCCTCGTTCCACAACGCCAAGGGCTTCGGGACGCTCACCTTCACCAAGTGACGCGGCGTCGCGACGTGTGCGGCTGCTCGCGATTGGCATCCGCCGCGTCGTCCGTAAGACGTCGCGATGAAGCCAGCCTACGGCAGGACCGGGATCATCATCTGCGACGACTACGCCGACCTCGGCAAGCGCTCGGCGCGGGCGGTCGCCGCCGACC
>JACDEN010000412.1 GCA_013816415.1 Planctomycetota bacterium | reverse complement strand
GAGATGACGTGGCCGACCAACATGCTCGGCGACGGCATCGCGCTGCCAGACGGCGGCTTCCGCGTGGATCTGCCCGGGGGCGACTACGTCGGCATGATCGCCTTCGAGCGCGGCGGCTATTGGGGCCCGGATGAAGGTTGCGCCTATGACCACGCGGCCGTCAAGATCAACGGAACGGTCGTCACCGAGCACGACTTCGGGCAAGCCGCGCTCCACTTCCAGTTCCAGGACGTCGAACTGACCGACATCAACCAGGTCGCCGACAAGATCGTGTGGCCGACCAATGGCATCGCGAGATTCGCCTTCAAGGCCGCCAAGGGCGCCAACGTCGTGACCACCGACGTCCGCAATTCGACCCTGCAGAAGCTGCGCGTCGCGGGGCTGATCGTCGCCCCGGCCACCGCGGAGGGCAAGCCGTTCCTCGACGCGCACGAGCAGCTGCAGCGCAAGACCATCAACGAGACCTTCGGGCCCCTCGACCGGAGCCGCCGCGATGGCCGCACGGCGCCGGCCAAGCCGCTCGTCGTCGAAGTCCTCCCCCCAGGCACCGACATCTTCCCGCGCGACTATCCGACCTCTCCGGGCAAATCGCCCAGCGACCTGTTCGCGGTTGGCGGGCAGACGGTGTGCGTGCACCTCGGCGTGTACGCGCAGAAGGCGGGCACGGTGACCGTGGCCGCGACCCCGTTGAAGGCCGGAGCCGCCGCCGTCGCCGACGCTAAGGTCTCGTATGGCCGCTACCTTCCGGACCGCCACCAGGTCGGCAGCACCTGGCTCGCGATCAACCATTACCGGCCGGAGCCGACCTTCAGCGTCGGGCCCGACCTCAGTCGCTCCCTGCTCGTCGAGTTCGTCATTCCCGCCGACGCCAAGGCCGCCAAGGCGACCTCGACCATCACCCTCACCGGTGTCGGCGCGCCGGTGACCATCCCGCTCTCGGTGCAGATCGTCCCGGTGAAGCTCGAGACCCTGCCAATCCCGGTCGGTCTGTTCTGCAATGCGATGATCGTGCCGCCTCAATGCATGGACGATGCGGCGTGGTGGCACCTGCAGGAATCGATCCTGCGTGAACAGGCGTCGGCGGGCCTAACCGCGTTGACCGGCGGCCCGGGCCTCGGCTACCGCCTGGTGAACGGCAAGATCGAAGCCGAGCGGGCGCTGCGCTACATCCACCTCGCGCAGAAGTTCGGCCCGGTGCTCGGCATCACGAATTACGGCGGCTTCAACGATGGCCCCGCCGGCGACGACGCGGCCAACCAGGCCTACGCGGCGGCGCTGAAGTCGCTCGAGGAGTCTGAGAAGCTGCCACCGCACTACGTCAACAGCTACGACGAGCCGGCCACCGACGAGGCCCTCGCCGCCGCGTCGGGTCCGCTGAAATCCGCCTTTGCGGCCGGCCTGCGCACGACCGGCTGGACCAGCGCCAACTGGGGCAACGCCGGTTGGGTGGAACTGATCAAGGCGACGTACGCGCCGGCCGCGAATGGGCACGAGCGCGACTGGTTCGAGAAGGTGAAGGCGCTCGGGCGTCACCCGTGGATCTACAACAACGGCAATTCGCGCTACGACACCGGCCTGCACCTGTGGCGGCAGATCAAGCTCGGGTGCGAGGGTCGCCTCGACTGGATCGGCTTCAATACCCAGGGCTTCGCCTTCAACAACCTCGATGGTCGCGAGCCCGCATTCGCGCACTTCGCGGTGCACAGCACCTTCGGTGTCCTCGAGACGCCAGTCTGGCTGTCGCGACGCGAGGGCCTGCTCGACTGCCGCCTGCGCCTCTCGCTCGAGAAGATCGCGAAGCCGGGTGATCCGATCCTCGCGCTGTGGAATGTCGACGGCTATCAGAAGGACGCCGCCCAGTGGACCGATGCCGCGCTGGAGGAGGTCCGCATCAAGACCATCAAGCGCCTCGACGAGCTCTCTCGCGACAAGTGATGCTGCGCGCGGGCTAGACCCGGTGGAAGGCACCGCGCGCATCGGCGCGAGCGGCGCGCGCGCGCGGACGTCGGCTGATGCGGGCATGGACCTCCAAAGGGGGACTTGCCCGCATCGCTGCGGCCGCATCCTCGCGGACATGCCCACCGATCGTTACGAGAGTCCCCTCGCCAGCCGCTACGCCTCGCCCGAGATGTCCGCGCTCTTTTCGGACGACCGCAAGTTCCAGACCTGGCGCCGGCTGTGGATCGAGCTGGCGCGCGCCGAACGCAAGCTGGGTCTGGCGATCGGCGAGGATCAGATCCACGAGATGGAGGCGCACGTCACGGACATCGACTACGCGATGGCCAAGCGCGAAGAGAAGAAGCGCCGGCACGACGTCATGGCGCACGTGCACACCTTCGCCGCGGTCGCGCCCTCGGCGGCGCCGATCATCCACCTCGGCGCCACCAGCTGCTACGTCACCGACAACACCGATCTCATCGTCATGCGCGAAGGCCTGACGCTGCTCGCGGTGAAGCTCGCGCGCGTCATCGACCGCTTGTCTGCGTTCGCGGGAAAGCATCGCGCGCTGCCGACCCTGGGCTTCACGCATTTCCAGGCCGCGCAGCTGACCACCGTCGGCAAGCGCGCCTGCCTGTGGCTGCAGGATCTGCTGATCGATCTGCGTAGCCTGCAGCGCGCATGCGGCGACCTGCGCTTTCGCGGGGTGAAGGGCACCACCGGCACCCAGGCGAGCTTCCTCGCGCTGTTCGATGGCGACCACGGCAAGGTCGAGGAGCTCGACCGCATGGTCACGTCCGCATTCGGCTTCCCCTCGGCGTTCATCGTCACCGGCCAGACCTACACCCGCAAGGTCGACGCCGACATCGTCGCGGTGCTGGCGTCCCTGGGCGCGAGCGTGCACAAGATGGGCACCGATCTGCGCCTGCTCGCGCACCTCAAGGAGATCGAGGAGCCGTTCGAGGCCGACCAGATCGGATCCAGCGCGATGGCCTACAAGCGCAACCCGATGCGCGCCGAACGCGCGTGCGCGCTCGGCCGCCACCTGATGGCCCTGGTCGCCGACGCGCACCACACCCATGCGGTGCAATGGATGGAGCGCACGCTCGACGACAGCGCGGCGCGCCGCGTGTTCATCCCCGAGGCCTTCCTCGCCGCCGACGCCGCGCTGGGCATCCTGCAGAACATCTGCGAGGGGCTGGTGGTCTATCCGCAGGTCATCGCGCGGCGCATCCGCGACGAGCTGCCGTTCATGGCCACCGAGAACATCATCATGGCGATGGTCGCCGCCGGCGGCAGCCGCCAGGACTGCCACGAACGCGTTCGCGTGCTCAGCCACGAGGCCGGTGCGCGGGTCAAGCAGGAGGGGCTCGACAACGATCTGATTGCACGCGTGCGCGCCGACGCCTACTTCACGCCGATCCACGCGCGACTCGACGCGATCATGGATCCCGCGACCTTCATCGGCCGTGCGCCACAGCAGGTCGACCGCTTCCTCGCCGAGGAGGTGCGTCCGGCGCTCACGCCCTTTGCGGGCAAGCTCGGCGGGACCAGCCAACTCAGCGTCTGAGTGCGGGAAATGTCCGCACTGGCGCTCGTCGCCGGCGCGACAGGATCCCGGCGATGCGACGGCTGATCATCGCTGCGATCGTCACGGGCTCGCTCGCCGGATGCGGCGGAGGCAGCCGCGTCGAGGTGCGCGACGCGACCACCGGCTATCTGGTGGGCGGGGCGCGCATCGAGGCGACGCTCAGAGATGGCCGGAGCCTGACGCTCGGCACCACCGGGAACGACGGTGCGGCACGCATCGCGCCGCCGCCGCACGTCGACTACCTGTTCGTCAGCGCCACCGGATACAAGCCTGCCCGCGCGGGCGCAGGCGACACGC
>JACDEN010000411.1 GCA_013816415.1 Planctomycetota bacterium | reverse complement strand
GTTTCCGGCGATACCGCAGATCCGGGTGATCCACCGCACAGACGTCGGCGGCTTGCCGGCGGCGCGCAACGTGCTGCTGCAAAGCAGCACGGCGGATATCGTGTGCTTCCTCGACGATGATGTCGACGTCGCCCGCGATTTCGGCACCATACTGATGCGGCTCGCCACAAGCGAACCGATGATGTCGGGATGGGGACCGGTGGTCGAAACGCGAGGACGCTGGAAACGGCGTCTCCATCGGCTCGCCCAGATGGGGGCGATGCACGATCCGAGACGACTGCTCGCGCGCCGGTGCGATCGCTCCACCAGCGCGCTGTTCGGTTGCTGCTTCGCGGTCCGCCGGCTGGCCGCCATTGAGACCGGATTCGATGCCCGTCGCGGCGGATACGCTCTCGGTGAAGATCTCGATTTCTTCCTCAGGCTTCGCCAACCCCTGCGGTTCGTCACAGCGCTGACGGCCATCCATCGCCGCGATGGCCATGACCGGAGCGACGCTGACGCCCGCGGCCGTCAGAAAGCGCGGTTTCTGCTGTGGCTCGCGCGCGCACATGGCGGACGCAATCCCGCAACGCCTCTACATCTCGGTCTGGCGCTCATGGCGGCGGCGAGCGGCCGGGGCGATGAGCCGGCCTCGACGCGAGCTGTCCTCGCAGCGATCGTCAGACGACCCCATGGACGCATGACATGAGCATCGCTGTGCGAACGGACTCTCCTGCACCCGCGCCGATGGGGGTGCCGATGAAAATCCTGTTCGACGTGTCCCCGCTCGGGATGCACGGGCGTCTGGCCACGGGCGGCATCTTCCGCGTCATCGAAGAGATCACCAAAGAGTCGGTCGCCAACGCGGAGCTCGATAGCGCTTTCACCGCGATCGCGTCGATATGGATGTCGACGGGAACGAGCGGATATTTCCGGCGGAAGGCCCCCACCTTGAAGCGGAGATTCGATCCCTCCTGGCACATGACCTTCATTCCCCCCATCATCACGGATACGCTGCGGAAGCATATCTTCGAATGGGACCTTGCCGGTCGGCCGCTGAGCGTGACTTCGTGGCTGGCCCGCTGTGCATGGTTCCTGATGCGCAGGGCGGCGCGACAACAAGTGCCGTCAGGACCATTCGATGTGCTCCATTCGCTGTGCGATCCCCTGCCGCCGAGATCGCTGGTCGATTGCAGAGCTCGGGTGATCACCATCTATGATGTGATCCCCCTGATCCACCCGGAATTCTTCCCGGAAACCACCGTCCCGATCTTCCGATCGACCCTCGCATCGATCGATCCCTCCCGCGACTGGGTCGTCTGCAATTCGCAATCCACGAAGCGGGACCTGATGAAGGTCATCGCGATCGATGAGCGCCGTATCGAGGTCATCCCACTGGCAGCTGACGATCGCTTCCACGACCGTTCGACCCCCGACGCGATCGCATCGGTCCGGAGGCGGTACCACCTGCCCGCCTGCCGCTATCTGCTGAGCCTGTCGACGCTGGAGCCACGGAAGAACCTCGCCTTCCTCATCCGCTGCTTCGCGCGTCTCGCCGCCACACCCGCGTTCTCCGATATCGATCTCGTGCTGGCTGGGCCGAAGGGCTGGCTGACCGACGAACTGTTCGCGACCTTCGCCTCCGATGGTCGGATCCAGAGCCGCGTCCACTTTCCCGGATTCATCGAGGACGACGATCTCGCTGCTGTCTATGCGGGCGCACTGGCCTTCGTCTATCCGTCGCTCTACGAGGGATTCGGATTGCCTCCCCTGGAGGCGATGAAATGCGGGACGCCGGTGATCACCTCGGGAACGAGCTCCCTTCCTGAGGTGGTCGGAGACGCCGCCATCCTGATCGATCCCCGGAACGAGGACGACCTGTGCGCGGCGCTGAATACGATCGCGACGGATCCCGTGCGTCGCCTGCAGCTCTCGCGCGATGCGGCGCATCGCGCCGCAGGATTCACCTGGCAGAAGACGATGCAGCGGCACGCCGATTTCTACCGGCGGATCCTCTCGACTGACGACGTTCCCGGCCCCGCCAACCAGGGGTCGCCATGAACACGGCTGTCCAGGGCATCTCGATCTGCATCCCGACCTATCGCATGGCGGGTCCGCTGCGGGAACTGCTCGATTCGATGCTTCCCCGACTGCATGCGGACATCGAAGTCTGCATCAGCGACAACTGCTCCGACGATGACACCGAACAGGTGGTCGCCGAATTCCTGCCGAAGATCCCGACTCTCAGGTATCAACGCCTGCCGAGCAACTCCGGCTTCGATGCGAACGTCTTCTCGGCGATCGCGATGGCATCGAAACAGTGGTGCTGGCTCTTGAGCAGCGACGATTGGATGACTCCCGAAGGCCTCGAGGCCGTCGAATCCCACATCATGGCTAGCGCCCCCGATTGCTCGGTCATCCTCGGGAACCGGAAGAACATCTACATCGACATGCCGGAGATGCCGCAGGGAGTGCTTCCAGAAGACTGCTTTCCAGCGTATGCCGACGGGGCGACGATCCGCGCGCGGGATCTGCCGACGTATTTTCGCGCCTCCCCGACACTGAACGCGGCCTTCGGGTACCTCAGCAGCATCGTCGTCCGCAAGCAGGACTGGGATGGCTGCGCCTTCGGGTTCGCCCCGTTCGATGGGACGCGTTATGCCTACACCGCCAAGCTGATGAAGACGATCATCGACGGCGGCGCGTTGCGCATCTGCAAGAGCCACATCGTCGTCCAGCGCTTCCTGCGGGTGCCGTCGGAGCGCTATCTGGATCGCCTGATGATCGACTTCGACGGCTACCGGCGCCTCGGACAGGAACTGATTCCGGACGCCGAATCCCGTCGCGCTCTGTGGTCGATCCTGACCAGGCAGGGCGATCACGTGCTCGTGCTCATGAAGCGTCTCTCCTCGCGTCAGCAGTGGCCGCGAGTGGAGGCCACGCTGCGGGCGGTGGGGATTTCACGCATGCGCATCTTCCGCGCTTCGGTCTGGGCGCTGCTCGAACCGGTGGTGGAGAGGTACTACGTGTGCAAGCATCGCCTGAAGCAGCTGCTGAGGTACGAGAGCTGAACGCGCATGATGACGCTCCCTTCGGGGCGTCCTTCATCCAACAGCTACCTGTCCCGCTCCACCGCCCGGCTCTTCTTCCACAACGCCTCGAACGACGCCGCCATCCGCTTCGCGAGGTCGTCGTCATCCAGCAGCACGCTCTGTTCGCGGTTCTTGCGCAACGCCGAGAACGACCAGTTGGTCGAGCCGATGAGGCACCAGCGGCCGTCCACCACCATCGACTTGGTGTGGGTGGTGCGGTCGTCCTCGTCCCAGTGCACGTCGACATGATGCTCGGCCAGGTAGGCGGCGGCGATCGCGCTCGGCCAGGCCGCTCCGTCCTCGGGCGTTCCGGCGTCCAGCACGACCTTGACCGAGACGCCGGCCTTGGACCTGGCGATCAGTCGGTCGAGCAGCTTGTGGACGGGATGGCGGTCGTCCGCATCCGCCGGCAGGTTGGCCTGGTACATGGTCAGCTCGATCGAGCGCTGGGCGCCATCGATCAGGGCTCCGACCCGCGCCTCGTAGCGGTCGGTCAGCAGCTCGGCGCGGGCATGGTCCTCGGCCACGGCAGCACCGAGGCACGCCAGAGCGATGATTGCCGACCGCGCCACCCATCCGAAGGTCATGGCGGACCGTCCATTCCCCCCGCTCCAGGGCAAGCCCGTAGCCGAAAGCACGTGCGGTAACTGCTCCCCCGTCGCGCTGCGATGGGGCGGGCGCCGAGAGGCGGTGGGCGGATACAATGGGCGAAGCCCATCCGCCCACGGTTTCGGCGGCTTTGCCCGCGAAACCGAGCC
>JACDEN010000410.1 GCA_013816415.1 Planctomycetota bacterium | reverse complement strand
ACCTTCACCCGCGCGCGGCGCAGGGCGAAGAGGTCGCCGCGGTCGCCGCGCAGGGCGAACCCGGGCGCGGTGATCTCGGCGATATGGCCGGGAGGAACGCTGCGCGTCGCGATCACACCCACCACTTCGTGGAAATCCTGGTGCGGCACTCCGGCCGCAGGCAGCACGACCATGCCAGATTCCGCCAGCAGTTCGCTCAGGCGCGCCTGCGCCCATGAGGGAGTGGAGGGATCGCACAGCTCGAGGATGCCCTTCGAGAACGAGCACAGGCGGTCGAGCACGCTCGGCACCGGGCGCTGCGGACCGTCGAGGCGAGGCCGCGGCGGACGCGCCTCCTGCTGACCCCGCGGATCCTGCTGCGGTCGGCCGTCGGATTGCGGCCGCTGGTCGCCGCGCTGGTCCTGGTGCTGATGCTGGCGCTGATCGTGGCCGCCACGCGGATCGGGGCCGCGGTGATCGTGGCCGCCGCGCTGATCCGGGCCGCGCTGATCCTGATGCCGCTGGTCGGGACGTCCCCCCTGCTGCGGTTGGCGGCCCTGCTGATGTCCGTTGTGCTGGCGGCCCTGGTTGGGCTGCTGTTGCTGACGCAGGTCTGGTCGCTGATCGGGGCGCTGCGGAGGGCGCTGTCCCGGCATCGGCGCCGGTTGACGATGGTCGGCGGGCGCGGCGATCGACGAACCCGGCTCGGCCGCTTCGTCGCCGTCCTCGCCATCGTCGCCGTCGTCGACATCATTGGCGGCCTCGCCGTGGGCATCGCCGTGGCCGCCCTGTTCGGGTCCTTGGCCGGGGAGCAGCTGCTCGCCATCACGGCCGCGGCCGCGACCGCGACCACGACGCCGACGCCGACGCCGACGCGGCTCGCCATCGCCGCGCGGTTCGCCATCGTGTGGGAATTCGCCATCTCCGCCCGGAGGAGCGTCGCCGGGAGCACCGGCCTCGGGGCCCGCGGTACGGACCGGGGCCTGCGATCGGCCGGAGTTCGATCGCGTGAGCATCGCCACGCTCTCGGCAGTGATCATCTCTGGTTCGACCGTGCCCATCGGCATGGCGGGGGCGAAGGCTTCCGTCTCCTCGTCGTCCCCGTCCTCGGAGGCGTCGGTGCCGGGCTGCGCCGGAGCGCTCGCCGAGGGGGCCATGGCCGGACCGCCGGCGGAGGCGCTGGCCTCCGCCGCTGCAGGTGCATCGGCTGGTTGTGCGCTCCGCGTGCTGAGCACGTTCTGGAGCGCGTTGATGAGTTCCTCTTTTCCGAGTCTGCTTCGGTTCTGGATGTTGTGCTCGCCTGCCAGCTGACGCAGATCCTTGATCGTCAGCGAGGCGAGTTCCGGGTTATCGGTCATGGGGTTCCTTGGATTGTCAATGAGCGCTGCGAGCTGCTTCCAGTGCCCGGGCGGTATCGCACGTCAGGCGTAAAGGCTGGTTGCGCTTGGAGTTCCACTCGACAGGCGAGCATATGCGTGCCCGGAGGGCAACTGGCATACGCATGGTGAGCTCAGCATTAGACAGCAGGGATGGCCACTGGCAAGCCACAGCCGGGCGCCCTGGTCAGGGATGCGACCGGCAGGCGAGGAGCCAAGATGGTGCCTGGCAAGCCTTTGCAGCCGGGAACACGTGGCGCTCGGGCAGGAAAGCGATACGCCTACGCGGGGGAGCACGCATGCCCAATAACGACGAGACGACCGCGGTGGTGATCTTCACCGATTCCTACCGCATCGATGGGCGCATCGCGTTGATGCCCGACGCGCGGTTGACCGACTTCATCCGCACGGTGAAGGACTTCATCCCGGTCACCGACGCGGTGGTCAGCGACAAGCAGGGCAAACGGCTGTTCGCCACGTCGTTCCTCGACGTCGGCCGTGAATATGTCGAACTGATCGTGCCGACGAGCCTGGTGCAGAAGTAGCGCCGAGGCGCCCCCTACTGGTGGAGGCCGTGCGTGCTGTTCACTTTCGCGAGCACGCGCGATGACCGTCCCGCCATCAGTTTCTGGGCGAGGTCGCGCAGCTCGCGTTTCTCGCGCGCGCGTCGGTAGCGCTGGACGATGCCCGGCAAACCCAGCCCCAACGTCGCGATGACCGCGACGCCGATCACCGCGGTCGGGCACCAGACGTAGCGCGGCTGACCGCAGATCACCGCCACCGCGCCGAGCACCAGCGCGCTCAGACCGATCGCCGCGAGGAACACGAAGCCGCTGCCGACCAGACCGCGACCGCGGTCGCGCTCGGCGAGCCAACGGCTGAACCCGCCGAAAAGCGCGCACAACGCGATCAGGGTCCCGCCGGCGACGCCGTTGATCAACCCCGCCGTCTCAGCGGCCAGCCACGGGTGGTCCATACAGTCCTCCGGCGTTCGCCAACGCCCACTGTAGACGTGTCCTCGGCGCCGCCATGCCCCACCAGCCGACGCTTCCACGGCTTGTCGGCGCGGTCGCCGGTCGGAGAGTTCCGCGCGTGGCGGATCTCGCGCAGTTCTCGGGAATGATCGGACCGGCCAACCTGGTCTCGCTGGTGCGCAATACCGCGCCCTGGCTGTTTTCCGGCGCGATTCCCGCAGAAACCGCGGCGGCGGCACTCGTCGGCGAACCCCGCGGCTGGATCACCATCCTGCGGCTCGCCGAGCAGCCCGGGTGGACACCGTCGCGCGACGAGTACTTCATCCTCTGCCTCGCCTGCCACCACGCGACGGTCGCGACCTACATCCCGACCGACGTCGACGCGAAGATCCGGGGCGTACTGTGGAACCAGGGCATGAACGCGGCGAGCCTGCAGACCCGCACCCAGGCGGCCTTCGCCGCCCGCACCTGGGACATCGCCGGCATCAGCGCGCGCGCGGTCACGCTCGACGGCAAAAGGCCGGTCAGCGGGCACGACGGGGAATACCTGGCGGTGCTCACGGGGGCCCTCGCCGCGCACGAGCGCCGGGGCGATGCGGCCGCGGCTGCCGAGGTGTCCGCCGTGATCGATGGTGAACTCGAACGCGAAGCGGACATCTTCACGGCCGCGGCAGCGCGGACGGGACGAGAACTCGACGTGCTGCGCCTCGCCACGGTGCTGACCCACAACGCCGGCGACCTCGACCAGGGGATCTCGTTCTGGGACGAGGACGATGCGCGGCTCGCACCGCACCGCGCGCGGCTCCACCGCCTCGCGCACGAGAACGCGGCGCCGTACCGCGGCGTGTTCCAGACCGCGGCGCGGCTGTACCGCGAAGCGATGGCGTCCGAGGGACACCGCAACTACCCGCTGCGCGGCGTGAAGGCGCTGCGCTCGTCGCCGGATCTGCTGCTGCCGATCGCGCCGTTTCTCGAGACCTGGGGCGGAACCATCGCCACCCATCCATCGCTGGCGATCGAAGAGCGCGCCGAGATCGCCGCCGCGCTGCTCTCGGGATGCCGGAAGATCGCCGGGCAGGTCGGCTATTTCCGCGCATTGGCCGGGCTGGTCGAGCGCCTCTCCGGGCCGCTGGACCAGCTGATCAAGCATCTGCCGGGCGCCCTCAAGTCGGGATTCAAGGACCCGGAGGTGCGGCGGCATCTCGCGCTCAAGGAGTCCTCCTTCGCCTCGTCCATGGCCAAGAAGGCCGCGTCGCTACTCGCCCTCCAGCGGCGGCGCTGATCATCCACCGAGTATCCGGCCGGCGCGGAATCGTGAAATACCACCTGGAAAATCCGACCCGGATGGTCTGATCCCCGTCGAGGCACCCATGCGAGCGCTGTCCCTGATCGCCATCCTCGTCGCCCTCGTCGCGCTCGTCGCCGCGGTCGCATCCCTGCGCCCGCGTCCCGCGCCCGAGAGCGACCTGCCGGCGCGCCTCGGTCTCGCCGAGCAGCGCGTGGC
>JACDEN010000409.1 GCA_013816415.1 Planctomycetota bacterium | reverse complement strand
GGTTGGTGGTTGGTGGTTGGTGGTTGGTGGTTGGAGTCCAGCAACAAACATCAACATCGTAGTGTTCACCACAAACCACAAACCACCAACCACCAACCACCGCCTATTCCTAGCTGCGCACGCTCGTCGCCGGCAGCGAATCGCTTTCCTGGCTCTGCATGCGCAGCCGTTGGATGTACTGCCGGAGCACGCGATTCGACAGCGAGATGTCAGCGACGCGGTGCTTGAGGTCGCAGGTGCAATTGTAGATGAGGCTGTCGAAGGTGATGTCGCCGGTGGTCAGGAACCCGCGACGATCGTTGGCGGCGATTGCTTTCAGCAGCGTGCGCTGGCTGAGCAGCGGATCCTTGATGCCCTTGATCGCCCAGGTGAATGGATGATGGCCGGTGACGACCTCGTAGACCATGATCGCCCAGCTGTAGACGTCGCCGCGCGTATCGACCAGGCTCTCCTTCTCGCCGGTGAGGGCCCAGAACGCCTGCTCGGGGCTCGAATATTTCGGCGTGAGCAGGACCGTTTCCTTGTTCGACCGACGGCTGCGCCAACGGGCGATGCCGAAGTCGGCGATCTTGCCCTGTCCGGGTGCGAAGATCAGGATGTTCTGCGGTTTGATGTCGCGATGGGCGACGAAGTGGTCGTGCGCCTCCTTGATGCCGTCGGTCGCGCCGGCCAACGCCTCGAGCAAGCTGACGCGATCGAACCCCGGCAGATTGCGCCGATGCTTCAGCACGCGGTCGAGACTGCCGAAGCGCGCTCGTTCGGTGATCATGAACGGCAGCAGCTTCACCGGGAAGAATTCCGAGAGCTCCTGCGCCAGATCCTTCGGCAGGTCGGCGTCGCCGTACTCGATGACCTGCAGGATCGCCTTGCTGCGGCGCGACAGGATCATGGTCTTCTCGCACTCGACCTTGAAGGCGCCGAAAGCGCCGATGGCGTCGTCGATGTCCCCGACCGCGGGGATGAAGATCTTGACCGCCACCTCCTCGCCATGGTACAGGCCCCCGTAGACCACCGTCTCCTTGCTCGCCTTGGCGAGCGGTTCGACGAGCTGGATCTGCTGCTGGAGGAAGACCTCCTTGAGGGTGGCTTCGAAGGCGGCCTTGTGGATCTGGCGGCGGCGCAGGACCTCGTCGATGCCGGGCGAGACGGTCGTCGTCTCATGTCCTTCGCCGTCCCGCTCGCTCATGCGCCCATCCTCGCCAGCCAGCGGTCCAGGACAACCCTGTCGGCGTCGATCAGCAGGGGCGTTCCATCCACCATGGACCCCATCAATAAACGAGTTGCATCGGACATGAATCGGATGGACAGATGTCCTTGCCACTGCTGCTTTATCGTTCCACGCCCACCGGAAACGGGGCCCGAGACCGACAGGTACCGTCGACGGTGCCGAGGCATCCAGCGGGCCTGCCAGCGTCCACGCTCGCGCTCCAGAGCGATGGTGATGAGTGTCGGTCCGGCGGCGATCACCAGGTCGTAGTGCAGCCGGCCGTGTCCGCGATGGGCGAGGAGGCTAGCGCGTCTGTGCATGGCGCGCCTGGACGGCCGCCACGCCCGCTCCGATCGGGCCCTCGCCCGCCATCGCCAGCTTCCAGTCGCCCTCGGACAAGGCCTGCGACTCCTCGATGAGCATCACCGGGATCCCCTGATCGATGCGATATGCGCGGCGCGAAGCCGCATCGGTCGAGACCAGGCGGCCATCGACCAGCTTCAATGGCGCACGGCTCTCAGGACAGACCAGCAGGTCGAACAGATCCTGGTCGATCGGCAATGCCTGGCTCATCGTATCCCCTTCTGGACGCGCGTTTGCATGAGTCCTGCTGCAGGTAGGCTGGCCGGTCTATGGTCGCACGCCCGTTGGGCCTACCAGCACTGAATCCCGGTGCGCCGCGCCAAGTTACGATCATCGGACATAACAGTCAAATCGTCCCGACCGTCGGCTTCTTCGTCGGCGGCGGGATCCCGGTGCGGGTCTACACCGCCAACCAGGAGCTCGAGGATCAGCTGGCCCCCTATCCGGGCGTCCACACCAGCGTCATTCCGGCCGAATACGGTGCTCGTCCCGCCGATCTGCCCGAGCCGCCGTATTTCGTCGGCGTCGAGGACATGGCGGTGGCTGAGCGCATCGAGTCGTGGCTGCCGCCGACCACCGCGCGCTTCCTGATCCGGCCCGACCACCGGCGCCAGGCGACCGCGCCGCGGGGATTCCTGACCCTGCTGCCGCCCCAGGCCGACAACCGGCAGCAGGTCCTGCGGCGGCTCGCCGCGCTCAAGCGCGTCGACACCCTGATGGACCTGGCGCGCGGCAAGCGGCAGCCGCTGATCCTGATGTACAGCGACCCGGATCCGGATGCCGTCGGCGCCGCGCTGGGATTGGCGACGATCTGGAAGGCCGCCGGAACCGTGCCCCTGATCCGCTACACCGGCGAGGTCCAGCGCTATCAGAACAAGCTGCTGCTGACGTACCTGAAGTATCCGATCGAGCAGCTGCACGACGACGAGCTCGATCAGGCGGATCTGGTCGCGGTGGTCGATGCCCAGCCGGGATTCTGGCGCGACCAGCCGCCCCGCGCCCATGTCATCATCGATCACCATCCGCGCCGCGAGGACACCTCGGCTCCGTACGTGGACCTGCGCGAGTCCTACGGCTCGACCTCGACCATCATCACCGAATACCTGGTCGAGGCGGACATCCCGCTCAACCGGCAGCTGGCGACCGCGCTGATCTACGGCATCGTCACCGATACCGACAACCTCAAGCGCAACGCATCCAGCGCGGACATCCGCGCCTTCGATCTGCTCCATGAGCGCGCGGACCGCAATTTCCTGGCGCGCCTCGAGAAGAGCCAGGTGCCGATGTCGATGCTGGACTACATCGCGTGGGGCATCAGCCACCGCGTGGTCTATGGCGACATGGTGCTCATCCATTTCGGCCGCGTGCCGACGGTCGACATCTGCGTCCAGGTGGCGGATCTCGTCCTGCTGACCTGCGGCATCACCTGGGTGGTGTGCGCCGCCGTGCACGACGACCGGCTGATCGCCGTGTTCCGCGGCGACGGCCATCGCCAGAACGTCGGCAAGCGGGCGAGCCTGGCATTTTCCAAGATCGGATCCGCCGGCGGACACCACAGCATGGGGCGCGCCGAGATTCCGCTCGAAGGCGCGAGCGTCGAGCAGTCGATCGAGATCCTCGTCACCAACCTCTTCCGCCGCATGAGCCCGGCCAGACGCGCGCGCTTCATGCGCATCCTCAAAGGCCATCTCATGTCGCCACCGCCGATGGATCCGGATGGCTTCGAGCTGACCTCATGAATCCGCACCACCCAGAACCCGACGGGGGCTGACCATGTCATGCGACTGGCTGAAGCCCTACATCGGCTGCGTGGTGGTCTGCGATCTCGACGAATTCTATCTGGTCATCGGCACGCTCACGGATGTCAGCGATCTGCATCTGGCCTTCGTCGATGCCGATCTCCACGATCACCGCGAAGCGAACAGCACCAAGGAGGTCTACGTGATGGAGACCCGGAAGATCGGCGTTCGGGTGAATCGCGCGCGCCTGGCCATTCCGCTGCACCGTCTGGTCGGGATCAGCCGGATGGATGAGGTCGTCGCGTGATCCGCCGCCCACTGGCGGCCTTCTCGGCCGCGCTCGTCTGGTTGACCGGAAACGTGGTGGTGGTGATGAGCGCTCCGACCTTGTTCGCGCATGCGCCACCGAAGGCGCCGGCGAACGGCATCACCCAGGACATCGCCTCGCATGAGGCCGCGGGCGCGCTCTTCGGACACGTCCTGCGCTCGTGGACGACCTTCGTCGACTACGGTCCGCTGCCCGTGCTGGCCC
>JACDEN010000037.1 GCA_013816415.1 Planctomycetota bacterium | reverse complement strand
GTCTCGAATTGCGTTCTCAATCTCGTCGAGGATGTCCATCGACCGGCGCTCTTCAGCGAGCTGCATCGCGTGGTCAAGACCGGTGGACGCGTGGCGATCTCGGACATCGTCTGCGACGAGGATGTGCCTGGGCCTCTGCGGAGCGATCCATCGCTGTGGTCGGGGTGCATCAGTGGCGCCTTCCGCGAGGATCGTTTCCTGCGCGCCTTCGCTGATGCCGGCTTCCATGGCGTCCAGCTGGTGAAGCGCGACGAGAGGCCGTGGCGCGTGGTGGAAGGCATCGAATTCCGATCGGTCACCGTCGTCGCCTACAAAGGCAAGGCCGGTCCGTGCCGGGAAGGCAATCACGCTGTCCTGTATCCCGGGCCGTGGAGCGAGGTGCGCGATGACGATGGCCATGTCTTCGCTCGCGGCGAGCGCGTCGCCGTCTGCGCAAAAACCTATCGGCTGTTGACCACCGCCCCATACCGCGCGCAGATCGTCGGTCTCCCGCCGCATCAGGAGATCCCGGAGCACGAGCAGGCGCCGTTTTCCTGCGCTGGTCAGCGTCCACGCTCGCCACACGAGACGAAGAATGGCCCGATGCCGGCGGACTACCGCGCAGCGCAGGACTGCTGCGAACCAGGCGCATGCTGCTGAGCGTGACCATGTGAGCAGCGCCTCATCCGCACCTGACTGGCTCGATCGGCTCGAGCAGGATGCCGTGGGGTACTTCCTGCGTGCCGCGAATCCGGCCAATGGGCTGATTGCCGACAGCTCGCGCGACAGCGCGCCCTGCAGCATCGCCGCCACCGGTCTCGGTCTCGCGGCCTATGCGGTCGGGGCCGAGCGCGGATTCCTGTCGCGCGGCGACGCCGCCGCCAGGACGCTGGCCGCGCTCAGGTTCCTCAGTGACAGCCCCCAGGGCGAGGAGGAGGACGCCACCGGCCATCGCGGTTTCTACTACCACTTCCTCGACATGCAGACCGGTCGACGGGTGTGGCAGTGCGAGCTGTCGATGATCGACACCGCGATCCTCATCGCCGGAGTCCTCACCACCGGCTGCTATTTCACCGCCGAGGGGAACGACGAGCGCGAGATCCGGGAGTGCGCGCGGTTCCTGTACGAGCGCGTCGACTGGCCGTGGGCCACCGCGGGCGGAAGCGTGCTGCGCATGGGCTGGAAGCCCGGAGCGGGCTTCCTGAGTTACGGCTGGGAGGGATACAGCGAGGCGATGCTGCTCTACATCCTCGCGCTGGGCTCGCCCACCCATCCGCTGCCTCCCGACCGCTACGGCGCATGGACGCGCACCTATCAGTGGGAGAACCTCTACGGCATCGACGTCCTCTTCGCCGCACCGCTGTTCATCCACCAGCTGTCGCACATCTGGATCGACTTCCGCGGCATCCAGGATGCGTTCATGCGTGAAAAGAGCTGCGACTATTTCGAGAACAGCCGCCGCGCGACGCAGATCCAGCAGCAGTACGCCATGCGCAACCCCAGGTCGTTCGCCGGGTACGATGAGCATTGCTGGGGAATCACGGCCGGCCTCGGCCCTGGGTTCACCCCGCGCCAGTACGAGCACGGACTCGAACGGCAGTATCACGGCTACGTGGCCAGAGGTGTCCCGTTCGGTCCCGATGATGGCACGTTGGCGCCGTGGGCGGCGGCTGCGTCCATGCCGTTCGCACCCGAGATCGTCGCGCCGACCTTGCGTCACGTGCGCGACCGCCATCCGCACGCCATCAGCGCGAACGGGCTGCTGACCAGTTTCAATCCCGGCTTCAAAAACAACGGCGGCGGAGCAGGCGGCGGTGGCGATGGCGCCATTCGCGGCTGGCTCTCGCCGGAGCATCAGGGCGTGGATCAGGGCCCGGTCGCCTTGATGCTCGAGAACCACCGTTCCGGACTGCTCTGGCGGCTGATGCGCGGATGCCCCGCGATCGTGGCTGGACTCCGCCGCGCGGGATTCCGCAAGGGCTGGTTGGGATCGGCAAGCCGATGACGGCAGCTGAGGCTAACGACAGCGGCTCCCGACCGGCGATGCCGGTCACGCCTGGCTACGACGTCGCATTGGCGGCCAACGTGCGGCCGCCGGGCTGGACGAACCCGAAGCCGGCCTCGAACTACCATCTCGTGATCATAGGCGCTGGCCCCGCTGGGCTGGTCGCCGCGGCGGGCGCGGCCGCCCTCGGCGCCCGCGTGGCGCTGGTCGAGAGGAACCTCCTCGGTGGCGACTGCCTCAACGTCGGCTGCGTCCCCTCCAAGGCCCTGCTGCGCAGCGCGCGGTTCTATGCCGATCTCGACCAAGCGCCCACGTTCACCGGCGGCGCGCCGATGGGCAGCGATGCGGATTTCCCCGCGGTGATGGAACGCATGCGCCGCCTGCGCGCCCACCTCAGCCGCCACGACTCGGCCGAGCGATTCCAGTCCCTGGGTGTGGACGTCTTCATCGGCGAAGCGGCATTCGCAGGTCCCCGACTGATCCAGGTCGCCGGCGCCGGGCTGCCATTCAGCAAAGCGGTCATCGCCACCGGAGCGCGACCATCGCGCCCCGACATCGCTGGCCTCGACGAGTGCGGGTATCTGACCAATGAGACGGTCTTCAACCTCACCGAGCGGCCTCGCCGGCTGCTGGTGATCGGCGGTGGACCGCTGGGCTGCGAGATGGCCCAGGCGTTCGCGCGGCTGGGATGCAGCGTGACCATCGCCAACAAGGAGCGGTACTTCCTCCCCGACGAGGAGCGGGATGCCGCGGAGATTCTCGCCAACGCTCTGCGCCGGGACGGCATCGAGGTGCGGCACAACACGGTGGTCACTGGCGTCTCGCGGGAAGGCATGGAGAAGCGCGTGCGCCTGGTGAACGACCACCAGGAATCGACGGTGGTGGTGGACGAGATCCTGGCGGGCGTCGGCCGGGTTCCGAACGTCGCGGGCCTGAACCTGGAAGCGGCCGGGATCGCGTACGACCAGAAGCGCGGCGTGCTGGTGGATGACCACCTGCGCACCAGCAATCGCCGCGTCTACGCCGTCGGGGACGTGGCCCTGGAGCGGAAGTTCACCCACATGGCCGAAGCCACCGCGCGCATGGTGATCCAGAACGCCCTGTTCATGGGCCGCAAGCGACTCAGCTCACTGACCATTCCCTGGTGCACCTACACCGACCCGGAGATCGCCCACGTCGGCCTGTATGTGCAGGATGGCCGCAAGGGCGGCCACCCGCTGAAGACCTTCACCATTCCGATGAGCGATGTGGATCGGGCCGTGCTGGACGGCGAAGACGAGGGATTCGTGAAGATTCACGTCCGTGAGGGCACCGACACCATTCTCGGCGCGACCATCGTCGCGCGGCACGCGGGCGAGATGATCAACGAGATCTCGCTGGCCATGGTCGCGGGGATCGGCCTGAAGACGATCTCGCAGGTGATCCATTCCTATCCGACCCAGGCCGAAGCGATCAGGAAGGCCGCGGACGCCTATCAGCGCACGCGCGTGAGTCCGTTCCTGGCATGGCTCAGTCGGCGCTGGCTCGCGTGGTCGAGATGATGGAATCGACCTCGGTGATGATCCGCCGTGAGTCGAGAGTCCCCTGCGCCTGGAGCCACTGCCAGCGCAATCGTTGATGATGTGACGTCGTCCCCAAGATCCCCAAGCGACGATATTCGCGGCAGCTGACCACCACTGGTTCCTGAAGCACGATAATGGACCCATGACGTCCCAGACGCTGGCCGAGATCTGCGGTGTCGTAGGGACCGCAGTCTCGAAATCCGCCTGCCAACACCGCTTCCCTCCGTCGAAAGAGCGGTGCCTGGTCCATGTAGGCGCCGCCGGTCAGTCGACATCGGATTCCAGACCACGCAGCACGGACCTGGTGGTACCATCCACGATCATCCGGATAGAGCCGAAGGCACGCGGTCGCACAGGAAACCGTCGCGCATCTGCGGACAATACGCGTCACGGCTCCAGGCAACAGGCGGGCGTCGGCTGGCAAAATGAGAATCCATTCGGCGTTCAGTCGATTGAATGCCGTATTCAACTGGGCGTGGCGCCCCCCGGTGACGATGGCGACGGATGGCCGGCGTGGGTGCCTGGTGGCAATCTCGGCGGTCTGGTCATCGCTCCCTCCATCTACGACCAGGACGGGGATATCGCTGTCGGCCAGGCTATCCAGGCAGCCCGGAAGCCAGCGAGCTTCCTGCAGCGTTGGGATGATGATGCCGAGGGCTGGGCTCATCCGATCACCGAACTCTCCGAATGTGGTGCTCCAAGCGATCGATCAGGCTGCCACCGTTAAACAGAAGGAGCTGACGTGACCCCGTTTTTGAGACCAGACTGCTTGGGAGTCGGCCGGTTGGTTCGCTGACTCCGTGGTCGTGTCCTTTCAGAGCACATTCGCAGAGCACATTCGCAGAGCACATTCGTTTGCTGTCATGCCGCTCAGTGTGCTGGGCGGTCGCTCCTGGTTGTTGTCTTGCAACCAAATCTGTCATTGGCAATTCGCATCCTCGACGCTGGTGAACACCTCAATCGTTCAGGCATCTGATTATCGGATGGCTGCTCCTGATCGGACTGCGTTGGCGTCGTAAGGACTTCGCGCGCGCTGCACCCAGCGAGACGGTGGCTGTGCGGTCAGAGAGGACATGACATCAGCATCTGCGGGAGAGAGGCTGTTCGAGGGTTGGTCGCACATCCTTCCGAAACGGCCACCTTGCACGCAGAACGGACTGGGTACGGTCTTGGACATGGGTTCCCGCCTCCTTCGGTATCGGTTGTGGCGGGTGCTCATCGCCGTCTTCGCGACCATGACCATTGGTAATGCCTTGCCACGCGGGTCGGTGATCTGCTGTGAAACCGATGGCCGTGTAGCGATCGAATTGGCTGGGAGTTCCTGTTGCGGCGATGCGGTCGCGGTAGCCGATGACTCAACGCCGGCAAGTACCCCATGCCCAGACTGCGTCGATACGGTGCTCCCGCACTTGGTAGCTCCTCCTGCGCTACCGGTTACTGCGCCGCCATCCACCTCACTCATCTCCGCAACCTCTCACGATCTCCTTCTGGCCCCGTCGCGCGCTGCGCCCGTTTGCTATCGGAGCCGAGTCGATGATGGGCTGCCGCATCGAGCTCGCATCAATACCGTCGTCCTGCGCTGTTGAGTTCCTGCGGTAGCTGACCGTGGCAGTGGCTCTATCGAGCCCGCTTGCCGCCGTACACCGCGAAGGAACTCCATGTCCCGTTGGCCCGTGACCGCTCTGGTCCTGCTCGCAGCAGGATTTCCAGGCTGCGCCAGTTACCGAGCGAAACCTCTCGATCCATTCGTCGAACTAGCGGCGGATTCTCAACGTGATCATGACCTCGTGCACGTGCAGGTGCCGTCGCCACAGGGTCCGCATACCGTGGTACTCGACGATGGGCTTGATGAAGTCGAGACCGTCGCGGTCGCCCTGACCCTCAACCCGGGTCTCCAGGAACAGCGTCTGGCGATCGGTGAGGCCGATGCGGCGTTGATCACGGCTGGCCTTTGGCCCAATCCGACCGTTGGCGTGGGAGTTCGTGATGGCCGTGCGGGAATCCTGTATGATGCCGACATCCTGTTCGCGCTCCTGCGTCCGGGAGAGCGATCCGCGAAGCGGGCTGCGGCACAGGCGCACCAGCAAGCGACCACAGCCGGAATCGTCGCGGCTGAATGGGACATGGTTGCCGACATCCGGCGTGCCCGTGTTGCGGTGCTCACGGCCGCCCTCATCGCCTCGACAGCCGTCGAGGAAACGGACCTGCGCGCTCGCGCCTTCTCCCTGGTTCAACGTCAACATGACCTTGGCGAAGCCCGTGACCTGGACATCGCAACGGCGAGTTGGGAACTGGGGGAGGCCAAGCATGAGCAACGCCAGGCCGAATCAGAGTTGGACCTGGCGCGCCGCAACCTCGATCGGCTCATGGGGCTGCCTGCGGACTACGATCTCCGGCTCACCGGCTTCGGCGAGCCGTTGCCAATGTCGTACTCCGAACTGCCGTCTGTTGCTGACCTGGACGCGGCCGTCAGCGAGCACCGCTGGGACCTCAAGCAGCTGCGCGCTGAATACGACCAATCGGAGCACGAGCTACGGCTCGTCGTCGCCAAGCAGTATCCACAGGTGAGCCTCGGTCCTTCGCTCTCGCGCGACAAGGACGCCACCAGCTTCGGTCTCGGCGCTTCGATCGAACTCCCTATTTTCGACCGCAACCAGGGCGGCATCCGCGCTGCTGATACCAAGCGCGAACAGGCGCGGGCCGCCTATCGCGTTGCTCTCCACGATCTCATCAGCCGTGCCCATGCCATGCGCGCCCAGGTCGCACGGGGCGCAATCGATGTCGAGGCGTACCGCACCGACATCCTTCCCAACGCTGAACGAGCAAACGCCATGCTGGATCGAGCGTTGGCATCCCACGATGTCTCCGTGCTCGACTATCTGGCCCAACGGCGGCGTTGGGTGCAGACCCGTCTTGGGTACCTGCACGCCGCGGCGGCCTATCAGCGCGCCTGCATCGATCTCGATGCCGTCCTTGGCCGTTCGCCTTTCGATCTTGGTACCAACGTCACGTCCGCCCCCGAAGGGCTGCTCCCATGACCATGCACCGCGCCTTGCACCATCTTCCCACCGCATTGAGCATCATCGCGCTTGTAGCCATTGGTTGGTGGGGTCACCACACCGGATGGCGCGCCCCCACCCTTGCTCATGTACAAGGCGATGTCGGAGCCGGGAAGACGGCGGACTGGTGCGACGAGCACGGCGTCTCCGAGTCGCGTTGCATCCTGTGCAAAACATCGCTTCTTGACCAACTCATCGGCCCCGGTGCCGCGAAGGCCACCAGCTCGGACGGAGTCAAGGTCGGCTACGCGCAGTTCGCGTCCGGTGACGCTGTCACCAAGGCCGGAGTGACGACCATCACGGTCGAGCGTCGCTCCATCGCTGAGCAGATCACCCTTCCGGGTGAGACCGACTTCGATCAGGCCCAGGTCTCACGGATCGTCGCGCGATCACCGGCGCGCGTGGCTCGGGTCCTCGTCTCACCAGGCGATGCCGTGAAGGCTGGCCAGCCGGTACTGCTGTTGGATGCCGCCGACGTTGGTCGTGCCAAGTCGGAACTACTTCGTGCGTTAGCCGCGTTTCGGATGACAAGCGCCACGCGTGAACGAGTCGCTGCTTCGGCTCAGGCCGGCCTGAGGACGCGTACCGAGGTAGCCGAAGCTGATGCAGCAGCACAGCAGGGGCAGATCGCCGTGTTCGATGCGGAACAGGCTCTCAACAACCTCGGTCTCGTCGTTTCTGGGACTGACTTGGCGAAACTCGAACCGCAGCAACTCGCTGAACACGTGCGCCTGCTCGGCATCCCCGAGGAGTTGCGATCAGAAACCACGACGGCAAACATTCTCCCGGTCACGACCGCCACCGATGGGATGGTAACCGATGTAACCACCGTCGCTGGCGCAGCGGTCGAGTCTGGTTCTCCACTCGTCGTGGTCGCGGCGCAGGACCAGATGTGGTTGATGATGAACACGTCGCCCCAACAGGCTGCCAGCATCGCTCCCGGGCAAGCTGTCGCATTCATCGCGGATAGCCTCGAAGGACCAGTCACCGGGACGGTCTCGTGGGTCTCGTCGGCAATCGACCAGGCAACGCGGACGGTGCCGGTACGCGCCCGTTTGCCAAACCAACAAGGACGGCTCCGGGCGCATCTTTATGGAAAGGTGATGGTTACGGTGCGAAACGCAGACCACGCAGTAGTCATCCCAGCATCAGCAGTGCAGTTCGATGGACCAACGCCGATCGCGTTCATCCGCCGCACCGATGACATCTTCGAGGCCAGGCCTCTCGTGTTGGGAGCGCGAGCAGATGGGGTCGTGGAGGTCAAGAGCGGCCTGACCGGTGACGAGACGATCGCCATCACCGGAACGGAGGCTGTGAAGGCTGCGCTTTACAAAGACAGGCTCGGCGCTGGCTGCGCGGACGACTGAGGCACCCATGCTGAACTTTATGGTTACGTGGTCGCTCAACCATCGCCTGGCGGTGATCGTGTTGTCGTTGGTCTGCGTCGGATTCGGAACCATGGCGCTCTCTCGACTCGACATCGACGCCTTCCCGGACACCACCCCGGTCCAAGTACAGATCAACACCACCGCACCAGCCTTGACCCCCGAGGAAGTCGAGCGGCAGATCACGGCACCGATCGAACAAGCGGTCGGGGGCGTCCCGAAGCTGGAGCAGATGCGGTCGATCTCCAAGTTCGGCTTGTCGCAGGTGGTGATCGTCTTCGGAGACGGAACCGACATCTATTTCGCTCGCCAGGTTGTCAGCGAGCGGCTCAGCACCGTCGAGTTGCCCGAGGGCATCCGACGACCTGATCTCGGTCCCGTTGCGACCGGTCTCGGAGAGGTCTTCCACTACCTCGTCACCAGTGATACGGGCGACAAGACGGCTGCACGGACTGCCCAAGACTGGATCATCAAACCGGCGCTCAGAGCCGTGCCCGGAGTCGCCGAAGTGAATGGGTGGGGTGGCTTCGAGAAGCAGTACCAAGTTGAGGTCGATCCGAATCGGTTGATCGCCTATCGCCTGACCCTTGACCAGGTGCTGGACGCCATCCGTGCGGGAAACATGAATGTCGGCGGAGGCGTTGTTCCGCTCGGTGGGGATGTCCTGCTGGTCCAGGGCTCCGCCCGCGTCGGCACCATCGACGAGATCGGAGCGATCGTGGTTTCAGCCAAGGACGGTGTCGCTGTTAGAGTTGCCGACGTGGCAACGGTATCCATCGGCCATGAAGTGCGCCGTGGAGCAGTCACCGCCGACGGCAAGGGCGAAGCCGTGCTTGGGCTTGGGTTCATGCTCATGGGCGAGAACAGCCATCGCGTGACCCATCGCCTGAAAACCAAGCTGGCTGAGGTCGCTCCGTACCTCCCGCCTGGTGTCCATGTCCAGGTTCTCTACGACCGTACCGAACTCGTTGATCATGTGATGGACACGGTGCGCGCCAACCTCTGCGAAGGTGGCCTGCTCGTGGTGTCCGTGTTGTTCATTTTCCTGGGCAGCCTGCGGGCCGGGTTGATCGTCGCGCTCGCCATCCCGTTCTCGATGCTGGTGGCTTTCGATGGCATGCTTCGCTTCGGCATTGCCGCGAGCCTGCTCAGTCTCGGAGCCCTCGACTTCGGCATGGTGGTGGATTCTTCCGTCATCGTGATCGAGAACGCCGTGCGTCGGCTCGCCGATCCCAAGGAAGCTGGGCGAGACCGGCTGAGCATCGTGCGTGACGCGACCATCCAGGTGCTCCGGCCGGCGCTGTTCGGGGCGCTGATCGTCGTGATGGTCTATCTGCCGATCCTCACCTTGAGCGGAGTCGAGGGGAAGATGTTCATCCCCATGGCGCTGACGGTCGTCTTTGCTTTGACCGGCGCGATGATCCTCTCGCTCACGCTCATGCCTGTCCTGGCGAGCTTCGTGCTTCGACCCAAAGCCGAGGAACGCCCGCCGTTCATCGCTCGCGCCTGCGCCTGGCTGTATGCGCCCGCACTGCGCTGGGCGTTGAGCCACCGCTTGGCCGTAGTCATCGGGTCACTCGCACTGACCTCGGCGGCGATCATCGTCTTCCGTGGCATCGGATCCGAATTCGTACCGCGACTCTCGGAAGGTGCGCTCGCGGTCAACGTCATTCGCCACGCGGGCACCGGTCTAGAGACGTCAGCTCAGGTGAACACCAAGATGGAGCGGCTGCTGCTCACCGAATTCCCCAACGAGATCAGCCATGTCTGGAGCCGCATCGGAACCGCCGAGGTAGCCACCGACCCCATGGGCATCGAACTGACCGACGTTTTCATGTCGCTGACTCCGCGAGATACATGGAAGAAGGCTCACAACCAGACAGAGCTAGCCGAGGCGATCCAGCAGGCGTTGCGGGACGTGCCTGGACAACGCAACGCGATGACCCAACCGATCGAGATGCGCCTCAACGAGATGGTGAGCGGCGTGAAGTCCGATGTGGCGATCAAGCTGTTCGGAGACGACTTCGATACCCTTGTCGCCAAGGCCGGCGAGATCGAGACGGAACTCTACGGAGTCACGGGAGCGACTGACATAACCACGGAGCAGGTAACGGGTCAGCCGGTCCTCCGGGTGCATGCAGACCAAGCGCAGCTAGCCCGTCACGGCATCCCGGCCAGGGATGTCATGGAGTTGGTGCAGGCCATCGCGGGCATCTCCGTTGGACAGGTCACCGAAGGCCAGCTTCGCTTTCCCCTCGTGGCGCGGCTTCCGAAGGCGATCCGCAGCGACATCGCTGCGCTCGCAACCGTTCCCGTGCTAACCGCGACCGGCTCTCGCGTTCCGCTCGGCGAGGTAGCGACCATCACCCAGGTCGAGGCACCTTCAACGATCAACCGCGAGTGGGGGCAACGCCGGATAACGATCCAATGCAACGTCCGAGGACGAGACGTGGCGAGTTTCGTTGCGGATGCACAGCGTGCCATTTCCCAGAGGGTGATCCTGCCTCCAGGTCGTTACCGGATAGAGTGGGGCGGACAGTTCGAGAACCTGGAACACGCACAGACCCAGTTGATAATGGTCGTCCCGCTCGCGCTCGCTGCCATCCTCGCCCTATTGCGTGTCGCCCTCGGTTCGTTCCCTCTCGCTCTCCTGGTTGCTACAGCCATTCCAGTGTCCGTCACCGGCGGTGTCGCTGCCCTATGGCTTCGCGGCATGCCCTTCTCGATCTCCGCAGCGGTGGGCTTCATCGCACTTGCTGGCGTGGCCGTGCTCAATGGTCTCGTGATGGTAACGTTCATCTCACAGCTTCGTCAGGAGGGCGCGTTGCTCGCCGATGCTGTGATGCAAGGCAGCCTGACCCGGCTGCGTCCAGTGCTGATGACCGCCTTGGTTGCGGCCGTCGGGTTCCTGCCGATGGCAATGGCTGATGGAATGGGCGCAGAGGTCCAACGGCCGCTCGCCACCGTGGTCATCGGAGGCATCGTCTCATCGACGCTGCTCACCCTATTCCTCGTTCCCGTGCTCTATGGGTGGTTCGAGCCAAAGCGCCTACGTGCGGATGGAACAACTCCGCCCTCACCTGACCTTAACCCACAGGCGTCCGGCTGACGTATCCCGGCTCAGCCGGAAGGAGTTTCAATGATCCGCATCATCTTCGCCATCCTGCTCGCCGTCTGCATGAGCAACGCGAGCATCGCTGCTGAAACCACTCCAGCGCCGACTCCCGCGCCTGCCGCAGGTGCGTCGGATGCAATGACGGTCAAGCGTCTTGAAGCCAAGGACTGGTGCAGCGAGCACGACCTCCCGAAGGACTCTTGCATGAAGTGCGATCAAAAGCTCATCCCTGCGTTCAAAAAGAAGGGTGACTTCTGCAAAGAACACGGCGTGCCCGAATCCCTGTGCGTGCAGTGCGATCCCGAAGTGAAGAAGAAGCTCGATGCGATGCGGCCTCTCAAGGATGAGAAGGCGAAGTAGAGCAGGTCAGGTTTAAACCATGGCGTGGTGGGTACCCAAGGACCGCGAGTAGTCGTGCGCTGTGATCACCCAACGTTCTTCGGGGCGAGGTCAGGGGAACTGTGACATCTCATCCACTCCGGACCCACGAGAGCGTGACCTTGTTCCGAACCTTTTAGCGTCTGCGTCATGCCTGCCCCCAACGAACCCTCGTCCTCCACCTGAGCCAGATACCGGTGGACAATCCGGTGGACAACCCAGGTCGAGATGTTCAACCCTTAAAAAGAAGTGCCGCGTAACCTTTCGGCTACACGGCACTTAGT
>JACDEN010000408.1 GCA_013816415.1 Planctomycetota bacterium | reverse complement strand
GCCAAATCCCAGTGACAAGCCAAATCCCAGGACAGGCGTGCGCCGGGATAAACCGGCATGAAGGAGAGAATGCAAGAGTCTTACGCTGAAGGCGTAGCGAACCACAGCGACCGCGAGTCATGCGTCGGGCACCGTAAGGTGTCCGTCGAAGCGTTGACAGCGGCACGCATAGGCCCGGTCAGTGAGCTTCGAAATATCCTCCAGGACGCCGACCCTGTGTCTGTAGCGGGAAGGCAACATGATCGAGCGCGTCATCGCGAGCGCCCGATCGGTCCTGCGGAGTCTTGGACCCGTGGCATGTGCGGAACCTTCATGCACGAGAACCGGGAGACCCGGGGCGTGTTCGTCGGAGTGATCCGACGGACCGGACGGCCGAAGGCGCAAGCCGAAGGTCGCCATGCACGCGCCCCGGGAGTCGGATGAGGGCGTAGTACCGATGAAGCAGGCGAACAAACCCATGGAAGTGGGAGCGGAGCCAGTGGAGGGAAGGCCCGAGACCGAAGGGAACCCTGACCAGCCGACCGCGCCCGGGACTCCGAGCCCGGATCACGCGACGAGCGGCTTGGGCAGGGTACGAGAGGCGGCGCGCAGGGACAAAGACCTGCGCTTCACCAATCTGCTGCACCATATCACACCTGGCATGCTGACGGATGCGTACTGGGCGTTGAAGCGCCAGGCCGCCCCCGGCGTGGACGGCGTGACATGGCACGAGTACGGCGACGCGCTGGAGAACCGCATCGCGGATCTCCACGCCCGCGTACACAGTGGCAGATACCGGGCGCAGCCGTCGAAGCGCGCCTGGATCCCCAAACCTGACGGGCGACGACGCCCGCTGGGGATCGCGGCGATGGAGGACAAAGTCCTCCAGTTGGCCACGACCTGGGTGCTCCAGGCGATCTACGAGCAGGACTTCGCCGGATTCAGCTACGGGTTCCGCCCGAAGCGTGGCCAGCATCATGCGCTGGACGCGTTGTGGGTCGGGATCACGCAGCGGAAGGTGAGTTGGATACTGGATGCGGACATCCGCAGCTTCTTCGACACCATCTCGCATGAGTGGCTGATGAAGTTTGTGGAGCACCGCATTGCCGATTTGAGGATCCTACGCCTGATCCAGAAATGGCTCAGGGCCGGAGTCTCCGAGGACGGACAGTTGTCGAGAACGACAGTGGGGACGCCACAGGGGGCGGTTATTTCGCCCCTGTTGGCGAACATCTACCTGCACTACGCTCTCGATGTATGGGTGAAGTGGTGGCGCAAGCAGCACGCAACGAGCGAGACGATCATCGTTCGTTACGCGGATGACTGTGCGCCACGAAGGCGCGAAAGGACGAGCCTATGTAAGTCCGACTAGCGCCATGCTGCGTGCGTGATGAGGGTAGGCCCCTCGGGATCGGGTTGCAGGACCAGATCTCAAATCACCTCGTGCGGCTCTGGGCCAATGCCCAGGGTCGTGAGCGACGAGGAAAAGGTAGGCGTACGCCTATCAGATAGGAATAACGAAGATGAACGAGATTGAACCGCTGATCTTAAAATGCCGAAAGCGTAGGGACGTCATCGAAACCAGGGGGGAATCGTTGACCTGGGACAAAGTCTGGAAGGGACCTGTTTACGGTCCAGACGGTGACCGGCACAAAGGCGGCATGAGCGTTATTCGGGCTCGCATGCGGAACGTGGGATCCTGCGGTGCTGATGCGAAGGGAGAAGGCCAAGGAGACGAACTCACAAGGCCGAGAGTACCGAAGCGGCACCGAGGGGCGGATCGCCTCATAGTAGTGATGAAGCCTGGTAATGCGGGTGGAGCGAAGGGGGCGAACGGTTCAGCCAAGGGAATGGATCAACCAGCAATGGGAGGAGTCCATGACTGAGGCAAAGGTGTATGAGATATCGAAGTGGGACGTGGTGAGGGCCTTTGGAAGAGTGAAGGCCAACCACGGTGCGGCAGGAGTGGACAAGCAGTCGCTTGAGGATTTCGAGAAGGATCTGAAGGGCAACCTCTACAAGATCTGGAATCGCATGTCCTCAGGCAGCTATTTTCCACCCCCTGTCCGTACCGTGGAGATTCCGAAAGGCGATGGAAAGACGAGGCCGTTGGGTATTCCGACGGTCAGTGACCGTGTTGCGCAACAAGTGGCGAAACAAGTATTGGAGCCGCTGGTCGAGCCGCACTTCCATCCCGATTCCTATGGGTACAGGCCCGGGAAATCGGCGTTGGATGCGGTAGGGGTTACGCGTAAACGGTGTTGGCGGCGGAACTGGGTCATCGATCTCGATATCAAAGGGTTCTTTGACAATCTCGATCATGATCTGGTGATGCGTGCAGTTCGTCATCATACGACGAATCCCTGGATCCTCCTCTATGTGGAACGGTGGCTGAAGGCACCGGCTCAGATGCAGGATGGCACTCAGGTGGAACGGACGAAAGGTACGCCACAGGGTGGGGTTATCAGCCCGCTGCTGGCGAATCTGTTCATGCACTATGCATTTGACACCTGGTTGGCCAGAAATTATCCAGATGTGCAATTTGCAAGATACGCTGATGACGGTGTTGTGCATGCGAAGAGCGAAGAGCAAGCTGTGGCGTTGCTCGATGCGATTCGTAATCGGCTCAGTGAATGTCATCTGGAAGTGCATCCGGAGAAGACCAAGTTGGTCTACTGCCGGGATGACGACAGGACTGAGGGGCATGACATCACCGCATTCGACTTCCTTGGGTACACCTTTCGACCACGAAGAGCTAAGAATTTCCGGGGGAAATATTTTGTGAGTTTCCTTCCGGCAATCAGCCAGAAGTCCAGCAAGAAGATCAGGCAGAAAATCCGGGAGTGGAAGATACCCCGGAGACGAAGCGCTCAGACGCTTGAGGATATTGCTGCGCTTGTCAATCCCAGTGTACGTGGGTGGTTCAACTATTACGGAAAATATTATCCGTCCATGGTGAAGCTCACCCTACGGCATCTTGAGCGAGTCCTTATCAAATGGGCAAGAGACAAGTTCAAGAATCTTCGATATCACAAACGCCAAGCCTATCATTTCGTGGGCAGGTTGGCGCGGAAACATCCCGATCTGTTCGTGTTGTGGAAGATCGGGGTTATTCCGGCGTCCGGATCGTACGAGCCGAATGCGCCGAGAGGTGCCCGTTCGGTTCGGTGAGGGGCTGGGGGTGAAATTCCCCCGGCCTACTCGACTCGTCGTGGGGTTCCAGCACCGACGCGAGGCCGACGCATTCTTGCATGACCTGCGGGAACGCTTGGCCAAGTTCGGTCTGGAGCTCCATCCCGACAAGACCCGGCTGATCGAGTTCGGCCGCTTCGCGGCTCCGAACCGCGAAAGCCGGGGTGAAGGCAAGCCGGAGACGTTCAACTTCCTCGGGTTCACGCATCGCTGCGCGACCCGGCGAAGCGATGGCGGATTCACGGTTGCGCGGGAGACCATGAGCAAGCGGCTGACGGCGAAGGTGAAGGACATACGGAAGAAGCTGATGGACCGCCGCCACGAATCAGTCCCCGACATCGGGCGCTGGTTGCAGTCGGTGACCAGAGGCTTCTTCAACTACCACTCCGTCCCGGGGAATCTCAGGGCGCTGTGGCTGTTCCGGTATGAAATCAGCAAGGCCTGGAAGCGAGCTTTGGAGCGACGAAGCCAAACGGCTCACGTGCTCTGGGATCGCATGGCGAAGCTGATCAACACCTGGCTCCCAAGGCCGACGACCATCCATCCATACCCGAATCAACGCCTACGCGTCACCACCTGAGGGAAGAGCCGTGTGCGGTAATCCCGCCTGCACGGATCTGTGCCGGGTCAGTGAATGGCAATACGTACCTGAAAATACTTTATGAGTATTTTCAG